>JALYZS010000239.1 GCA_030948745.1 Vulcanimicrobiota bacterium
GGTGCGCGCAGGCTGCGACACCGCCCGCCAGCATGCACGAGCACAGCGAGCGGACGAACGCGCGGCGCGAACTAAAAAAAGGCCCCATCGAAGGGGCGCTTTCTCTGCGCGTCGGGCTAACTCCAGGCCGGCTTAACGAAGGCGGATGGTCTGCGCCACGAAGACACCGTTGCGCACGATTCCCTCGGCGAGGAGCTTGCGGCCGCGGTGGATATCGCTGATGCTGCCCTGTTGACCGCGATCGTCGATCGAGGTCGTGGGTTCGAGCACAAGCTCGATGCGTTTCCCTGCGCTCTTGATCGTGATGGTATTCGCATCGTAGTTGACCGCCTGCACGGTCCCGGCCACGCTGAAACGCTGCACCACCTGCTCGGCGGCGACCATCGGCGCCGGATCGGCCGCATGGGCGGCGCTGACGGGCGCGCCCGCCAGCGCGCACAGCGTGGCTGCGGCGATGAGGGACGTGACAGCGGCACGAGGGATTCGTTGCATAGCTCTTCGTTAACGCTTTTCACAGCCGTATTGTTTCGCCTTCACGTCCGGCCAGGCGCAGGCGAGGCCCTTTGCGGGAAGCGCCGAAGCGGGCTCGCATGCCGAAGGATCCTCTGTTCCGGCGCCCGCTGGGGGCGACCGGGGAAACCGCATCGATCTTCGGCTTGGGCGGCGAAGGCGTTCTCCGCACCTTCGGTTATGAACGTCAGGCGGCAGATGTGATCCACGCTGCACTTGACGAAGGCGTCACGTATTTCGACTCTGCGCGTGCTTACGCCGGCAGCGAGCAGTACTACGGCGCCGCCCTGGGCGACATGCGCGAACGCATCTTTTTGACCTCGAAATCGCACGACCGCACGCGCGGCGGCGCCCTCGCGATGCTCGACCAAAGCCTGCGCAACATGGCGACCGACCATCTGGATCTGTGGCAGCTGCACGATCTGCGCACGTGGGACGAGCTCGACGCGATCAGCGCACCGGGCGGCGCTTACGAAGCCTTTGTTGCGGCCAAACGCGCGGGCAAAACGCGCTTCATCGGCCTCACAGGACATCACAATCCGCATGTGCTCCTCGCGGCCATCGAGCGACTCGCATTCGACACGGTGCTCATCCCGGTCAACCCCTGTGAAGCACACAGTGAACCGTTCACACAGCTGGTCGGCAAGCGTGCCCAAGCACTGGGCATGGGCGTCATCGGCATGAAGACGCTTTCCCGCGGTTTGCTCTTGACATTGCCCGGGCCGCCCGCGCTCCAGGATCTGTTCGACTACGCGTTGAGCCAACCGATCGACGTGGCGATCATCGGGTGCGACAACCTCGATCAAGTGGAAGCCAACGCGCATGCGGCGCGACGATTTCAACCGATGTCCGAGGAGCGTCAGCGGGCGTTGGAAGCGGTGCTGCGCGTGCATGCCGAGCGGATGCTGTATTACCGTCCGCCGCGGCTACCGGCCTAAAGGCCGCGGGCCTAGAGAACGAAATCGACCTCGCCCGTCGCCGGGATGAGCTTGCAATCTTCGGCGCGGCGTAGGAACAGGCGGATACTACGACGGCCCGCCTCACCGAGATCGACGGTGCGCTCGTTCACGTACACGCCCACGAACGTGTCGGCGGTTGCGGTCTTCATGCCGCGGGCGTAACGCAATGCCCAGGCGAGCGCATCCTCGCGGTGCGATAGACCATACTCGATGCTCGCGCGTAAATGGCAGGACGCGAGCCGCTGCACTTCGGGCGGCAAGCTGCGGCGGATCGTGTTGACGCCGAGCGGTAAAGGCAGACCCGTCTCATCCCACCACCACGCGCCGAGATTCACGATGCCCTGCAAACCTAACTCGCCATGCGTGAGCTGGCCTTCGTGGATCAAAAGGCCGTACTCGGCGTCGCCCGCTGCCACCGCCTCCATGATGGTGTCGAACGGCAGAACGCGCGGCGTGAACTCGCCGATGCACAGCCGCAGCGCCAAGTAGGCGCTCGTCATGAGCCCGGGGACTGCGATCGTCGCTCCGCGCAGCGCTTCCAGCGGCGTTGCTGATCGTGCCACGACCAACGGTCCGTAATCCCGTCCGCCCATCGACGCGCCGTGATTGAGGATGGCATATTTGTCAGCCACGTAGGCGTAGGCGTGCACGGAGATCGCAGTCGTGTCGAGCTTTCCCTCTTTGGCCCACTCGTTGAGCGTCTGAATGTCCTGGAGTAGGTGCTCATAGGTGAAACCATTCGTGGCGACGTGTCCATCCGCCAAACCGTAGAACATGAACGCGTCATCCGAATCCGGCGAGTGGCCGAGAGTCAGGTGGCGTGGGGCGACTGCTGCGGGACCAGGCTGATGCATTTCGACGCTCATTTCCGCGCTGCCAAGGACTTGCTCAGCGCGCTCCATAAGCGGTATTTGCTATGAATCTCGATCAAAACCCCGCGACGCCGGGCAATGTTGCGCCAGCAGCAGCGACCAACGTAGCCGCTGTCGAGCCGGCGCCGGCCTCGCCCTCGGCGGATGCGGAAACCGCCTCCGGCCCCGTCACTGAGGCACGCGTCCGCGAGGAGCTCAAGAACGTCGTCGATCCCGAGATAGGCATTGACATGATCAACCTCGGCCTCGTCTACGACGTGAAAGTCGACGGCACGACGGCCTACGTGATCATGACCCTCACGAGCCCTGGCTGCCCGGTCGCCGGCATGTTCATGAACGCCGTGCACGCCGCTGTCGTGGCCCTCCCCGGCATCACCGAGTGCAAGGTCGATCTGACCTTTTCGCCGCCCTGGGATCCACGGACGATGGCGAGCGAGGAAGCCAAACTCATGTTGGGCATCTACTACTGATTTGCGCCGATTGGAGCCACGCCCTCGCAGCGCCGACGGGGTCAGTGCCGGCGTCGCTGCGGTGTCGGTACGGCACCTGGTCAAAAGGTATAAAGCAGTGGTCGCCGTCGATGACCTGTCGTTCGATGTCGCTCCGGGAGAATTCTTCGGCTTTCTAGGGCCCAACGGCGCAGGCAAGACGACGACCATCAACGCCATCGTCGGCTTGGCGACATTCCAAGGCGGTTCGATCGCGGTCTTCGGGCATGACGCCGTCTCCGACTACCGGCGCAGTCGCGCATTGATCGGCCTCTCGCCCCAGGAATTCAACTTCGACCGCTACCTCTCGATCGAAGAGATCCTCATCTATCAAGGCGGTTATTACGGCATGCCGCTGCGCGACGCCAGGCCGCGCGCCAAGGAGCTGCTCGATCAGTTCGAGCTGAGCGACAAACGCCGCAACAGCTATCTCGAGCTTTCCGGCGGCATGAAACGGCGCTTGTCGCTTGCGCGCGCGCTCATGCATCGCCCGCGCTTGCTCATCTTAGACGAACCGACCGCGGGTATGGATGTCGAGCTTCGTCTCGAGTTGTGGGATTTTCTCAAGTCCATCAATGCCGGCGGCATGACGGTGTTCATGACCTCGCACTATCTGGAGGAAGTCGAGCAGCTGTGCAACCGCATCGGCATCGTCAACCACGGCAAACTCGTCACCCTGGAAGATACGACGGCGCTCATCGCGAGCCATGGGACTGACTCGCTCCAGGACATCTTCCTCGACCTGGTCGGACGGCGGCCGCGTGGCTAACTACATCGGTCTGGGCGCGCTCGTGCGGCGCGAGCTCAAACGCACCGCCATGGTCATCAATCAGGTGGTGTGGCCGCCGATCATCACGACCTTGCTGTTCCTCTTCATCTTCGGCTTGTCGTTGGGATCGCGCATCAAGACCCTTGGCGGCGTGCCGTATGTCGACTTCTTGCTGCCGGGCCTCGTCATGCTCAACATCATCTCATCCAGCTACGAGGAATCATCTGCGTCGCTGTTCCAGCAGCGCTTCATGAATTCAATCCAAGAGCTGCTCATCGCGCCGCTCTCGTACGTCGAGCTGCTCGTCGGTTTCCTCACCGGCAGCGTGCTGCGCGGCATCGTCATCGGCAATCTCGTCATGCTGCTGGGCCTTGTGCTCGTCCACGCCGGCCCGCACCATCCGCTCGTGTATTGCTTCTTCATGGGCATGACCGCGCTGCTGTTCTCCGCCGTCGGGATGATCGCTGGGCTGCTCGGCAAGACCTGGGATAATCTCGCGATCTTCACGACCTTCCTCATCACGCCCCTCACCTACATCGGGGGCGTGTTCTCGAGCATCAAGCTCCTGCCTGATTTCTTCCAACGGGTCTCGCTGTTCAACCCGATGCTCTACATGATCGACGGGTTCCGCTATTCGTACACGAGCGCGGTGGATGTCAACTTGGTCGCGGACGCGGCGGTCGTGAGCGGCCTGGCGGTCATCGCACTCGGCATCGCCTTCGTGCTCACCAAACGCGGCGTGAACCTGCGCGTCTAGGTCTTCTTGCGCTGCGACGTCACCGATAACGGCCGGCCCTCGAACTTCTCGATCTGCTGGCGGCGCTGGTCTGAGATGGCGATGGATTTGTCGGCGGCGTAATCATACATCACTTGCACGGTGTGCACCTCGGCGACGAGTTCGCCGGTCTGTTCGTTGCGGATCTCGTGTTCCATATGGAAGCTCGAGTTGCGCAGCTCGGTGACGCGGCAGCCTACGACGAGCTGGTCGCCCAGCCGCGCAGCGGCATGATAGTGCGCCGTCGCCTCGGCGAGCACGAAGTCGTACTCCTCGACTTTGCTGATGCCGGTGACCTTCATCCAATATTCGTTGCGCGCCGCTTCACAGTATGTGAGGTACACCGCGTGGTTGACGTGGCGCATGCCGTCAAGGTCGCGGAAGATCACTTTGATCGGGCGAAGGAAACGGAACCGGCTCTTGCGTTGCGCCACGGTTGATCCTCGGTGATGTGCATGACGTTCGGCGTGCGGCCGGCTGGCACCACGTGGTGAATCCACGCGTCCACATGGCGCACGCCCTTGCGTATGTCGGCGCGATTCGCAGCCGGCCGCACAAAGCCTCGTTAGCGCCGTGCACCGATGGGTATGAGTGACCCATGCCAGCAGCTAAACGGCGGCGCGCATTGTTCTGCGTGAACCGCAATGCGCGTCGCGGGGCGGCTAAGATCGACGAAGCAGCAGGCCTGCTCGCGGGATACGGCTTCGACTTGCTTGAGGCCAACCCGAAAAGCCCCGCCGAGATGCCCGTGCTCATCCGTCGCAATCAGCGGCGCGTAGATTGCGTCATCGTGGGCGGCGGAGATGGGACGCTCAACAGCGCAGTGGATGGCTTGGTCCACACGCAACTGCCCTTGGGTATCTTACCGCTCGGCACCGCCAATGATCTCGCGCGTACTCTGGGCATTGCGGCGTCTTTGCCGGAGGCGTGCGCGACCATCGCGGACGGTGCGTTGCGGCGCATCGATGTCGGCTCGGTGAATGGGAAGTACTTCTTCAACGAAGCCGGCTGCGGCTTGAGCAAACGCATGGCCCGCCACCTGACCTCGGGCGGCAAGGGCGCTTTCGGGGTGCTCGCCGTCGCGGCGTCCGGGCTTCGTGTGCTGCAATCCGCGCGGCCTTTCGAGGCGGAGATCCGTTACGACGGCCAGACCAAGACGGTCCGCACCGCTCATCTGATGGTAGGCAACGGCCAGAACTTCGGCGGGGTCATCCAAAACAAAGACGCGGCCATCGACGACAATCTGCTCGATCTCTACAGCTTGGAGATCGAAAAGCCGTGGGAGGTCATCAAAGCGCTGCCCGACGTCGCCCGTGGGAGTTATATCGATAGCGCGGTCG
>JALYZS010000242.1 GCA_030948745.1 Vulcanimicrobiota bacterium
GCGAGGAGCCGCGCGCGGCGTTGACCGCGGGCGTCGATGTGCTGCGTCTCCGCTATGCGGCCACCATCGCCGGCGGAGCGCTCGCCGGTCTGGGCGGCGCCTACTTGTCGATCGGGGAATTGAACCAGTACTCCGACGGCATGGTCGCGGGCCGTGGGTTCATCGCGCTCGCTGCGGTGATCTTCGGCCGCTGGACGCCGCTCGGCGCGGCGGGCGCGTGTCTGTTCTTCGGCTTCTTCAGTAGCCTGCAGATTGCGTTGCAAGGTCCGAGCGTGCCGGCACAGCTGCTCGAGATGCTGCCGTATCTCCTCACGATCGTCGCCATCGCGGGCTTCATCGGCAAGACGCGAGCGCCCGCAGCAGATGGTGTGCCGTTCACGCCCTGAAGACCGGCTTTCGCTCAGACGCCGGCTGGGTGCCACACCGTCTTGACCTCCATGAAGTCGCGGATCCAATCCGGCGTCTGCGAGCGCACGCTCAACCAGAAACGCTGCGGCGGCTCACCGCTGCGACGGACCCGCTTGACGTTGTCGCAGGCGGCCTCTGCTGCGCGCGTGTCGAGCGCCTTGTCGGCGATCCATAGGTCCAGCGCGTTGACATCCATGTGGCTCGCAAGGGGCATGACCAGTTCGTCGCGCCGGCCGGTGATGATATTGACGACCCCGGGCGGCACGTCCGAGGTGGCCAGCGCTTCTGCCAAGGCGACCGCGCTCAGTGGATCTTGTTCGGATGCGATGATGACGACGCTGTTGCCGGCGCATAGCAGCGGCGCGATGAGCGACACGAGGCCCAGCAGCCCCGGTCGCAAGGGTGCGATCACGCCGACGACGCCGGTCGGCTCGGCGCTGCTCACGTTGAAATGCTGTGAAGCCACCGGGTTTTTGGTCGACAATACCTGATCGATCTTGTCGCACCAACCAGCGTACCAGACCGCTCGGTCGATTGCCGTATCCACCTCGCGCCGTGCTGCACCTGGGACCGTGCCACTGAAGGACGCGGATTCGACGAACTGCGCGCGTCGTGTCTCCATGATCTCCGCGAGCCGGTAGAGGACCTGCCCGCGGTTGTACGCGCTGCGATCGCGCCAGCCGGCCCAAGCGGCGCGAGCTGCGCGGACCGCGTCGCGGACGTCTTTGCGCGAACCGCGCGCGATCGCAAGGACTTGTCCGTCACGTGCATACGGAAAGGTTCGGCCGGACTCCGAGCGCGCAAAGGCGCCCGCGATGAACAGCTTTTGGGTCTTGCGGACGCGCAGCCGTTGGCTCACGGTGTCGCCAGATACGGCCGCAAGCCGTGCAGACCGCCCTCGCGCCCGAACCCGCTTTCTTTATAGCCTCCGAACGGCGACGACGGGTCGAATTTGTTGAATGTGTTGCCCCATACCACGCCCGCGCGCAGTTGCGAGGCTAGCTTGAAGTTCTTGCTGCCTTTGTCGGTCCAGACACCCGCTGACAGACCGTAGGGCGTGTTGTTCGCCTTCTCCACCGCCTCGGCGGGGGTGCGAAAGGTCATGACCGAGAGCACGGGGCCGAAGATCTCTTCGCGCGCGATGCGATGCGAGAGCGCCACGCCGGTGAAGAACGTCGGCCGGAACCAATAACCGCGTTGCGGCAATGCGCATTCGGTCTCATAGCGGCGGCAGCCGGCTTCGTCGCCGCTGCGCGCCAAGGCCTCGATCTTCTCCAGCTGTATCTTGGAATTGATCGCGCCGACGTCGGTGTTCTTGTCGAGCGGATCGCCGACGCGCAGCGTCTGCATGCGCCGGTACAGCTTCTCGATGACGAGTTCGTGCACCGACTCCTGCACGAGCAGCCGCGACCAGGCGCAACACACGTGGCCTTGGTTGAAAAAGATGCCGTTGATGATGCCTTCCACAGCTTGGTCCAGGGGCGCATCTTCGAAGATGATGTTGGCTGCCTTGCCGCCCAGCTCCAACGTGAGGTGGCGCTGCTGTCGAGCGCACTCACGAGCGATGCGCTTGCCGACCTCGGTCGAACCGGTGAAGGCGATCTTGTCCACGCCTGGCTGTGCGACGAGCGCCGACCCGCTCTCGCCGTCGCCGGTGATGATGTTGACGACGCCCGGCGGCAGGTCGGCGTGCTGCACGATCTCGGCGAGCCACAACGCGCTCAGCGGGGTCGTCTCAGCGGGTTTCAAGACGACAGTATTGCCGCAGGCGAGCGCCGGCGCGATCTTCCACGCGGCCATGAGCAGGGGAAAATTCCAGGGGATGATCTGCCCCGCGACGCCGAGCGGTCGCGGCGTCGTATTCGCGAACGCCCATTCCAGCTTGTCCGCCCAGCCCGCATAGTAGAAAAAATGCGCGGCCGCAAGCGGGACGTCCACGTCACGCGACTCGCGGATCGGCTTTCCGCCGTCCATGGATTCGAGCACGGCAAGCTCACGGCTGCGTTCGGTGATGGCGCGCGCAATGCGATACAGATATTTGGCGCGGTCGACGGGCGAGCAGCGACGCCAGTAGCGGTCGTAGGCGCGTCGGGCGGCAAGGACGGCGCGTTCCACGTCTGCCGCGCCGGCGTGCGCGACATGCGCGAGCGTGCGTTCGGTGGCCGGGTTGATCGTGGGGAAGTATTCCCGTTGTTTCGGTGCGACGAAGGCGCCGCCGATGAACAGCTCGTAGCGGTCGCGCAGCTTGATGTAATCGTGCGCCTCGGGTGCCGGCGCGTAGGGCCATTCCAGCGGCGGACCGGTCAGCGCCAGACGGGCGGGACCGTTGGGCGCGAGCGCCTTGTCTTTTACCTTGATGGGCGAACGCGACCGCGCTGCGGTCTTAGTCTTTCGTGAAGTAGTCTTCAGATTGGTAGGCTCCGGAACGCTCTTTGGCGAGCTGCATGAGCACGTCGTTGAGCAGTGAACTAGCGCCGATGCGGAAATAGCGGGCATCCAGGTATGCCTGTCCGCGCGTCTCTTTGACGAGCACCAGATATTGCAGCGCCTGCTTGGCGGTGCGCACGCCGCCGGCGACCTTCACGCCTACCGCGCGGCCGGTGCGAGCCTCGAAATCGCGCGCTGCCTCGAGCATGGCGAGGGCGACCGGTAACGTGGCGGACGGTTCGACTTTCCCGGTTGACGTCTTGATGAAATCCGCCCCGGCTTCCATCGCGAGCCAGCTCGCACGACGCACGTTGTCGTAGGTCGCAAGCTCACCCGTTTCGAGGATCACCTTGAGCAGCGCCGGCCGGCACGCGTCTTTGACCGCCGCGATCTGAGCGGCGACCTCGCCATAGCGACCGGCCAAAAAGGCGCCGCGGTCGATCACCATGTCTATCTCGTGCGCACCCGCGCGCACCGCCTCGCCGGCCTCCTGTAATTTGACGTCTAACGCTGTCAAGCCGCTTGGAAACGCGGTCGCGACCGACGCGACTCTGACGTTGGAATGCCGCACAGCCTGTGCCGCGGGTTCGACAAGCGTCGGGTAGACGCAGACCGCTGCCACGGAGGGTACGCTTGCGTCGTCTGGATCGGGTGCGATGGCCTTGCGGCACAACTGTAGGATGCGGCCGGGCGTGTCCTTGCCCTCGAGCGTCGTCAGGTCCATGCACGCGATGGCGAGACGCAGGCCTGCGACCTTGGCTTGTTTTTTTATGCTGCGGGTGCCGAGCTGCGCGGCACGCTCTTCCAAACCAACCGCATCGACGGGGACGTAGGCCATACGCGCAGGGTTCGTGAGAGGGGTGCGGCTCTCCGGTCAGGTGTGCCAGTAGAGCAAGACGGTGCGCAAAATCGCTTCGAGACCGGTTTCTTTCTGATCCGGGATCAGATGCGAGTAGCGGTCGGCACGCGTGTTGATGCCGACGCGGAACAGACCCGCAGCCAGCAAGGGCAACGACAAGGAAAGAACCCAGGCGGCATATGCCGCATTGCGCTGCCGGAAAACGAGCGGCTGACTGAGCTCAGGGAACCGTGGGGCGGCGGCAGCGACGATCGCGGCTGCGTCTTTCACGGCCTGCAGCAGGTCAGCGGGATGCGCCTGCGCTTCAGACCGTAATCGGGCGAGCATACGATCTTTGTCTGCTGCGGGTTCCATCGTGACGAGCGCCGGCGCGCTTGCGCCACTCGCGCGGTCCGCGATGGTCTTCACGGGCAGCCATTGGTAATCCAAAAAATCCGGCGTGATGATGCGCATCCAGCGGCGGTGGGGGCTTGGCCGGCGGTTGTGCCAATTGCTGCGCAAGTACATAGAAAACCCGGCCGAGAGCAGCTGCTGATACGCGGGCGACCGCGACGGCATCGCGGGCGGATACTCCCCGACGACCGCTTGCGCCATCGCATCGGCCAGCTTGCGTTCACTCACCGGTCCGAGGCGCGCGGGCCGGTTCGTCAGCCTGCGCACCATACCGTCACCGGCGACGAAGAACTTTTCGATGCTGTTGAGCAGATATTCCGAGACGAGCTGCGCCGGCACGCCCTCGAGCCCATTGATGACGAGAAAAAACGCGAGCTTATCGATCCCTGAGCCCGCGGCCAAACGCCGTTCGGTGTCCAAAATCGTGCGCAGCCGCGCTTCCACAGCCACCGGCACTTGGCAATCGTTGGACGGCGTCGACGGCACGCCGTTGAGCAATCCGCTGTTGACGAGCGTTTCCCACTTCGCCAGGTCGAATGGGTAGCCGAGAACAGCCAGGTGCTCGAAGAGCGCGAACAGCGGCGTAAGTCCGCTGACTCGCACGTTCACGCCAGGTTTGGCGATCGCGAGAAAACCGTTGAGCGGGGGTCCAGCGGCAAGGGCCATGGCGTCAGTATTGGGCGAGCGAGGTGTACGTCATTGTACCGGTCGCCATCGTCGTCTTCGACTGGTTGTGATCGTACCGCATGGCAGCGCCGCTGTTGCCGTTGATATCGACGTTGACGCCTGCATCCAGCGCGCCGATGACGGTCCCCGTGCTCGTGGTCTGGATGGACCCGTTGGCGGCATAGACGGTGCCGACGGGCTCGAGCGCGAGCGGCGCGAAGAACGCCGCATCCGTCGCCCCATTGTTGCATGGATTGCTCGATGTGACGTCATTGCCAAGCACGAGCAAGAGCGTGTTCGAATCCGGCGTTCCCACTTGGTAGCCGCCTGAACCGCCCGAGGACACAACGCCTTTGACCACCATCACGCCCTGTGCGGCGTCCAAGTCCACCACTGAAGCGGTTCCGTTGACGCACAGATTGCCGTTGATATACACGGCCGCGCCTGAGGAGAAGGTCACGGTCGAGCTCGTCAAGTTGACGTCGCCGTTGATGTACACGTTGCCGCTGTAGGTCTGCGTGCCGTTGGCCGCGATCTGCCCGCCGGTGTAGTTCTGACCGGCCTGCGCCAGCACGAGCGCGTTCTGGGAAGCCTGCTGCACTTGCACGCTGTTGGGGAACGTGACGGCCGAGGTGCCGGAATTCGTTTTATTCCCGACTCCGGGGAGTTGGTCGATGCCTACGGCGTAGGTGTTGCCTTGCACCGGGCTCGCACCGCTCGTGACATTGATGTTGTGGTTGGCATGGATGTCCGCATCGGTGCCGTACAGCGGGTCGGCATTGATGGGTTGCGACGTCCGGTCGTTGACATCGTGCACAGCATTGATCGCGCCGCCCGGCATGTTGAGCGGCGGCGCCGGCTGGGCGATCGCTTCGACATAGACCTTGCGGTTGTTGTCGCGCGTCGCCTCGCCGTAGATGTATGCAGCCTTCGCCGGGACCAGGATGGTGCCGCCGGTGGCATAGTCGGCGGTGATCACCGGAGCCAGCCCCATAAGATTAATGGCCCCCAAACACGAGCGAATGTTCGCACCATTGAGCGAGCCGCTGGTGCAACCGGGGGTCGCTTGCGGGTTTTCCGCAAGCTCGTTGAGCGCCTCATTTGCTGCGGCCTCGGCCGAGTTGAGGACGCCGTACTTCGATCCCACCGCCTGCGCGCTTGAGCCTGCATTGAAGGCGCCCGCGATGATGAGCACCGCGACGATGAGCAGCAGCGCGATGAACACGAAGACGAAAGCCATGGCGAAGCCGCGTTGCTGTCTAGTTGCGCGCATAGGTGTTACTCGCAAAAGTGGTCGATGACAACGAGCC
>JALYZS010000247.1 GCA_030948745.1 Vulcanimicrobiota bacterium
CTACAATCCCACCGCTCACCAGACCTTGAGCTTTATCCTGGTGCCGAAGTTCAGCTCGGTCTTCTCCGATGACGGCAAGACGACCATCCAAATGGCGACTCTGAAGAACGGCGAATGGGTCAAGATATACTACGATCAGAAGATGCTCGGCGTCCGGCACGCTGACAAGATCATCATGGTAAAACAAGGCAAATCGATGAAATCGTAACTGTACACGCGGTTAACCAAGGCGAAAACGGGACGGCGGATGCACCGTCCCGTTTTTATTGCAAGCGCGGCACCCCGTCCGTAGAGGGCGGAGATCGGTACGGCCGGTGCGGCCCGCGAGACAGCGCGTCGCATCGGCGGGACGTCCGGGTGTCTCAAACTGGCCTCCGGGTACCATCAACATGGTGGTTCACGGAAGTGCCCGCCGCGCTTGGAGAAGGGAGTCCCCACACGATGGACCTGGAGAAAAAGTTGGACAACTTCGGTAAGGACGTGCAAGACACTGCGGATGAAGCGAAGCACCGGGTCAAGGCCGGTACGGAACATGGCAAACGTGATGCTATGGGGCCGGAAATGACCACGACCGAGAAAGTGGATTCGAGTCTTAAGGAGGCCGGCCACAAGACGGCTGCCGAGATCGATAAAGCCAAACGCAAGATTCGCGACAACGTCTAACAGCGCGGTCCGCGGCACAAGGCGCGGTGAACACCGCGCCTTTTTGCGTGCGCTGCGGCAAGGCTATACCGGCGATCAGACCATGTAGGATTTGGGCGGATCAACCTGCTGCAGGATCGGGCGCTCAAACGAAAAGCCGCTGATGTCTGCCGGCGTCGCATCATCGCACGCGAGCTCGCTAAGGATGCGGCCTAAGGCGGACGCGAATTTGAAGGCGTGGCCTGCGCCGATGGCCATGAACGCATGGCGCTGGCCGGGGATTGCGCCCACGATGAAATCGCGATCCGGCGGCAGTGTGTACAAGCAGGTCTTCGTGTAGATGATCGGCCCGAGCATGCTCGGCAGGTAACGCTCGACGAAGCCGAGGACGCGTGCCAGATTGTCGGCATCCACCTCGAAATCGCGCGTATCCGGATCGACAGGCTTTCCGCCCGCGTCTTGCGCTACTTTGGGGCCGTTCTCTCCGAAGATCGGCGTGCCGTAGAAGCTGGGATCATCCATCCATATCCAGACGGGAAAGCGCCCGGGCGCGAAACGCTCCCCGTCAGGCGACTGGAAGTAGGTGACTTGCTCCTTGGTGACTTCCAGCGGCAGGCGCACCCTGAAGTGGCCGAGCATGCGATTCGACCAGGGGCCTGCGGCGATCACCAGCGTGCTGCAGCGATACGTGCGCCCGCCAGCGCTCACATCGTATTCGCCGCCATGCTCGACGATCGATGCAACCGGCGCGTTGTCGATGAGGGTCGCACCGTGCGCACGGGCAAGCCGTTGGTGAGCCGCCGTGGCGCGGGCCGCCATCGCGATGCCGCTTTGTTCCTGGAACAAGCCGTGCACGTCGTCAGCGACCCGGAACGGCGGCCAACGGCGCATGATTTCGGCGGCATCGATTTCTTCGTAGTGCACGTTGCAGGCGCGCATGCTGTCGGCATACGACGAAAGAGGTATGGCGCTTCGACGTGGGCCCAGATCCAGCCCGCCGGTCACGAGCACGAGCTGTTCAGCCGCGTCGGCTTCTAGCTGCGCCCACGCATCATATGCGCGCTTCGCCAACGCCACGTAGTCCGGGCGATGGTATGAGAGCCGGATGATGCGCGAATGGTCCTGCGACTCGCCGCGCGAGTGGCCGAGGCTGAACTGTTCCAAACCGAGCACGTCCGCGCCGGCGCGACGCGACAACCAATAAGTGGCAGCGCTTCCGATGCCGCCCAAGCCGAGCACGATGTAGCGGAAATCGGATCGCACGATCTGGACGCTACGGCTCGAACGTCGTGAGCTGCAGACGCTCGGCGATGTAGCGGCGGATGTCGAGGCTCCAACTCTCCATCGGCGCATAGAACCCGCTCGCGAAGACACGCGACGCCATGCCACGCTGGACATTTTCGCAGATCGCCCAGTCTTGGCGGTTGACCAGATCCCAAAAATCGACCGCGTCGGATGGGTCGAAAGCGCCCGAGGCAGATTCGTTTGGATGGAACAAGAAATCGCACACGACGACTGTGCGTGTCGGTCCCTGCGGCCACAAGGTGAAGGCGGCGACATGGTCCGCGGCCAGGCTCAGCATGAAGTTCGGGTAGACAAGCTCACCTTTGTGCCGCACCTTTTCCGCGTCGCTCAGACCGGGGAAGGGCGCGCGCGCGGTCGTGCCGCTGAAGGTGAACGTGAAGGCACCCTCTTTGTGCGGTATGCCGTGCTCCCACTCGAGATCAGCGCCCCCGCCTTTTTTGAACTGCGGCACGATGTCGCACAGCTCCGGATGCACGCCGCCGCAATGATAGCACTCGTTGTAGTTCTCGACGAGGACTTTCCAGTTGGCTGCCACGTCGTAGACGATGCGGCGCGCCAAACGCAGATCCGCAAGCGGATAGCGGGCGAGCCGCGCCGGTACCCCATCGAGTTGTGACGTCAGATCCCGCTTCGGGGCATGAGCATCTGCCGGCGTGAGGTGCACGAACATAAAGCCGCCCCAGCAGTCAACCGCGACGGGATGGAGCGAGAACTCATCCTTATAGAACCCGCCGCCGTCATTGAGAAACGGCGCCGTGCGAAGGGCACCATCGAGCGCGTACGTCCATGCGTGATACGGACAGCGGATGCCGCCGGCAAACGTGCCGTGGGCACGTGTTTCGCGGCGTCCTGCGGCCGCATCGCTCAGCGCGGGGACGAGTTGACTGCCACGGTGGCGACAAACGTTGTAAAACGCGCGCAGCGTCTGATCTTTCCCACGCAGCACGAGGATGCTCTCGCCCGCGACCTCCAGCAGCAGATACTCCCCCGCTCGTGCGAGTTGTTCCGCGCGACCGATGCAAACCCAATCCCGGTAGAAGATGCGCTCTTTTTCTTGCGCATAGATATCCGCGGCGAAATAGAAACGCTTGGGAAGCGTGACCTCGAGTTTCGACTTGGTCGGGATCATGGTTTCAGTCGCGCCGCCGGCCTATCAAAAAGCTCGCGTAGTAGAGCAGCAGCAGCAGCGATTGGGCGACCGCGGCGACATACGTGAAGGCGGCAGCGTTGAGCACTCGGCGCGCACCGTTGAGTTCGTCGCCGGCGAGCACACCATTGCCGGCCAGTAGCTGCATGGCGCGGCTGCTTGCGTTGAGCTCCACCGGCAGCGTGATGATCGCGAAGACCGCGCTCATCCCAAAGGCGATGATGCCCGCCCACGCGAGCCCGGTGAGATTCATGAACACGCCGATCATGAGCAGCAGCGGTCCTGCCCATGCGCCGAGCTGCACGGCGGGCACGATGGCGCCGCGCAGTTTGAGCGGCAGATAACTTTGCGCATCTTGCATGGCATGTCCGAACTCGTGGGCGACGACGGCGACGGAAGCCACCGAATTCTGCTCTGAGCTTTGCGACAGCGCTAAGGTCTTGCTGCGCGGGTCGTAATGATCGGTGAGCACGCCGGGCGTGCGATCGAGGCCGAAGCGCAGGCCGGTGCGCTGCATGAAGAGCTGCGCCACCTGCGCGCCGGAGATGCCGCTCGACGTGGGCACGCGAGCGTACCGCGCGAACGTGCTCTGCACGGCCCACTGCGCCCACAGGGCGAGCACGAGTCCAGGCAGCGCGTAGACGAGGTACATGGGATCGAAAAACATGTTCTTGACCTTTTCTTATTGTTATTGTTCCTGTGGTGAAGACAAAACCCTATTCCTCCCAGGGGACGAGTACGCGCTTGTTCGAAAGCGGGTTAACACTTTTCCAGAGGGAGCATCGCGCATGCCCATGATTCCGATAGCGCCACCCACCCAAGTCGCCATCCACAGCGGTTTTGACGGCCTGACTGGGGATGCAGAACGGCGCCGCGTCGATGTGATCGCCCACGATGCGGCCCGACTCCGCTAGTTGCAAAGTATCATCCAAGGGCAGCCCAGACCCAAGATAGACGACGCGGGCGCGCTGGCTCCCCTCATCCTCGCGGGCAGCCTGGTTCTCATCGCCGTTGCCGCAATCGCAGCGATTCGCGACGTTCCGCGCCATGCCGAGCTAGCCATCGGCGCGTATACGTTGTTGACCGTCGCGGCAATCGTGGCGGGCGGGCTTTTCTGGGACCGCGACGACGCACGCGCATTGATCGTGCTCTGCCTCGTCGCATTCGGCGCGCGGTTGTTGCTGCTCGAGAAGACCCCCTTTCTCTCCACCGATGCCTACCGCTATCTGTGGGAAGGCCGCGTCCTGTTGCACGGCATCGATCCCTACCTCGTCGCGCCGAACGCGCCGCAGCTTCATTTCCTGCGCCTGGATTGGCTCTATCACAACGTCGACGCCGACTGGCGCTCGATGCCGAGCTTGTACCCCCCGCTCGCCTTGGCGCTGTTCGCCGTGTCGGCGACGTTCTCGCAGGCTGATCTCACGGTCACAAAGATCCTCATGGAACTGGGCGACGTGATCACGCTCGTGCTCGTGCTACAACTGCTCCGCGAGCATGGTCTTCCGCGTGGCCGCGCCGTGTTGTATGCGTGGAGCCCGCTTGTGCTCATCGAGTTCGCCTGGAGCGCACACCTGGAAGCCTGGTGCCTGGCGGCGCTTGCCTTCGCGCTGCTCATGTACAAGCGCCATCGCATCGTCTCGGCCGCGCTGGGGCTGGCCGCAGCCGTGCTCATCAAGCTCTATCCGGCGGCGGCGATCCCGCTGTTTTTCCCGCGCCGGCCTTGGCAGTTCTCGCTGAGCGTCGTCGCTGCCGTGGCATGCGGCTACGCACCATTTGTGCTCTGGAACGCGAACGCGCTCGGTTTTCTACCCCAATTCGCTGCGCACTACCATTTCAATCAGTCGTTGCACGCCGTGCTGGCGCCGCCGATGGTCGCAGCCCTGTTCGGGCTGACGGTGTGCGCCTTGGTCTGGGCGCGGCGCATGGGCTTGGGATTGGTGGAAGCGTTGATCGTGCTCATTAGCGCCTATTTCTTGGTATCACCGGCGGTGCATCCGTGGTACTTGACCGTGTTTGCGGTATTGTTACCGCTGCTGCGAAATCCGTTTGAAGGCGCGCTTGCTCCCTTCTTCCAAGGCGTGCAACTATGGTTGCTCGTCGGGGTCCTCGGTTATGCGGCCGAAGCCGTCCCGGCCGCGCGCGTCGTCGAATATGCACCGGTCTTCATCGGCGCGTTGGGGAGCGTGCTCCACATCGCTGTGACGCGGACCAGTCTGCGCGGAGCGTGGCTGAAGAGCGCCTAGACCGCAACGCAGCCGCGCGCGGCTGTCACCGTCACGCCGCGGTGCCGACTTCTTTTGACAGCGCGGCAAACCGCGGGTTGCCGGCGAGGAAATCGAACTCGCGGGAACCCGGGATGAACAACGTCCAGATGTCATTGCCCGCCACACACCGTTCCAGGGCCTGCAACGTCTGTTCAACGTCGCGCAATCCCGCATACACGAAGGCGAACATCAGCGGCGAGACATAGTGCTGCACTGCTACCGTCTCGAGTTCCGCAATCGCTTTGTAGGCCTCGACGGCTGAGCCGAGCAGCGCTTGGCAGTAGCCGATATGCGCGATGGATTGCTGCTCGTACTCGGCGCGCGCCGCCTGGAACTCGGCCAGCGCGGACCGTACCTGACCATGAAATGCGTACACGAGCCCGAGGCGATAGCGCGCTAAGGCGTTTTGCGGGTCGACCGAGAGGACAAACCTGAACTGCTCAGCCGCCTTGTCCAATTCATGATGGAACAGGTAATAGGTTCCGAGGATCATCTGACTCGACACGGATGCGGGGTCCAACGCCAACAACGTCGCGACGTGATGGCCGGCTTCTTCAAACCGCTGGCAGAGAAACCCATGCCAAGCAACGTGCAAGTGCGCGTTCGCGTGCGCCTCATTCAATAAGAGCGAACGTTGCAGCGAGCGGCGCGAACGCCTCCAATCTCGTCGCGCAAAGAGCTGCAAGTCGCCCAACGCTGCGTGCGCTTCGGCCGACGCCGGGCTCAAACAAAGCGCACGCTCGAGGGCAGTCGCCGCGCGTGTGAAAGCAGGCTCGGGCGCCGACAACAAGTATTGAGCGGAGCAGATATAGCTTTCGGCGATGCCGACGTACGCGGGCGCGTAGTCCGGGTCCGCCCGCAGCGCACCCTCGAACGCGGACATCGCGGCGTTGAGTCCGCTGCGCGTGCGCGAGCCCCAGAAAAACCAGCCCCGCGCGCACAGCGCAGCCGCCGTGAGGTTGGCGTCTGCTTTGCCCAGCGTCGCCTCGGGCGCGTGCACAACGCGCTTGAGTTCCGCGGCGATCGCGTCCAACGCGGCCGTATGGTGACGGTGGAACTGCCGGACGGAGAGGAACAGATGGCGTGCCACCTGCGCAGCTGGAACGTCGTTGATGTCATGCTGTTGGATGATCGCTCGAAAATGCGGCTGATGCGACGCCAAAGCGCGGTCGACGAGCCCGAGAATCGCTTCGCGGGCCGACGCGGTCTCGAGGGCCGACTGCAAGAGCCGCGCGAGCGGCTCGTGATCGGCGAGGTGCGGATGGCGCAGGCCTTG
This sequence comes from Vulcanimicrobiota bacterium, assembly GCA_030948745.1. Lineage (GTDB taxonomy): Bacteria > Vulcanimicrobiota > Vulcanimicrobiia > Eremiobacterales > Eremiobacteraceae > JALYZS01. Next base: position 6,635 of record JALYZS010000247.1, read on the forward strand.
GAGCAGGCGCCGAACTTCGCGATGGAGCGGTTGCATGCGGCGCTATTCGCCGGCGACGGCACTTCGCTCTTCAGACTGCCAACATTCGCAGGGTCCTATGGCAGAACCAGGGCATAACCGTACCCTGCCCGCCGGTGCGGCCGCGCCGATCGTCCTAGGCCGCTGCGCCTTGTGAATCGCCCGTAGGCTTGGGTCGCCGACGTGCGCCGAGCGAAAGCAGCCCGCCAAGTGCAGCGATGCCGAGGATGATCCATGTGACCGATGGACTTGCAAGCGCGGGGATAGGCGCCACAGCGTCAATCGATAACTGCCCCGGACCCACAAATGCTAGTGCAAGCACGGCCGCGATGACCGTGAGGTTGAGCTCGTAGCCGCCATTATTATTCCAAAATCCCTTCGGCCAATGCACGCTGAACATCGCGACGATCATGACGGAGATGATCAACGCAGGTCCAATCGGGTTGAGCCAACCAAGCAAGGTCAAGGCGCCGCCGACGAACTCGCCTAGGCCTGCTAAGAGAGCGAAGAGAGATCCCGGTTTGAAACCGAGGCCTTCGAAGAACGCGCCCGTGCCCGCAAGGCCGTAACCGCCGAACCAGCCGAAAAGCTTCTGCGCGCCATGACCGAAGAGGCTGAGCCCCACGATCAGCCGCGCGAGCAGTAAACCGATGCCGAGTGCTGCCATGTCACAGCTCCAATCAGTGTGGTGTCGGCTATTATATACCGGCGCGCGCCTGCGGTATAGAAGTGTCTTTTTCGATACTTGCTTACTTGGGTATGCCGGAGTGTCAGGGAGGCTGAAAACAATGAAGAAGCACAACATCGTTAAAGCAAAAGGTTCGTTCGCAGTGATGCTGACAACCGGGCGGAGCCAAGCGGCGGTCATGCGCCTTGCGCCCGGCAGCGGCTGGAGCGGCGAGAAAAGCAACAGGCATCCGCAAAGCGATCAGGTCCTCTTCGTCGTGCGCGGCGAAGTCGTCGCCGAGATCGGGGACGAACGCGAGACCCTGCACGAAGGCGATGTCGTGATTGTCGAAGCGGGCGCGCCGCATCGGTTTGGTAACGAGAGCAAGGAAGAGGCGCTCACCTTTAACGTGTACACACCGCCTGCATACTAAAGCGCGAGAGACGCTCGCGCTGCCGGAGGAGCGATGAAACACCATCAGTTAGGCGCGCATGGTCCGAAGGTCTCGGCGATCGGTTTGGGCTGCATGGGCATGTCGGAGTTCTACGGTCCAAGCGATGACGAGGAATCGATCGCCACGATCCACCGCGCGCTCGACCTTGGCTGTGACTTCCTCGACACCGCAGACATGTATGGCCCGTTCAAGAACGAGCGTCTCGTCGGGCGCGCGATCGCGGGCAAACGCGATCAGGTGGTGCTGGCCACGAAGTTCGGCAACCAGCGGAGCGAGAGCGGTGAGTGGATCCGCATCAATGGCACCCCCGCATATGTGCGCGACGCCTGCGAGGCATCGCTGCAGCGGCTCGCAGTGGATCACATCGACCTGTACTACCA
>JALYZS010000254.1 GCA_030948745.1 Vulcanimicrobiota bacterium
AATAGTTGCGGGGCATTGTCTACCGGCAGGGGGCAGTGACCGCAAGCCCCGAACGCCGTGACAAAGCCTAAAAACGACGTTCGGATGATGCTCGGGGAATGGCAGCAGGGCCGGTTCCTGATCGGCCGCGATACTGTCGGCGCTATGTCGGCCATATCGACGACCCGCATATTTTGACGGTCGCCTAGCAGGAGCGGGAAGGGGTCAGTCTGATCGTGCCGAACCTGGTGGTCTGGCCGGGCCGTCATTCAACGCCGCCGCTCATTCCAAGAGCAAGAAATAGGTCAAGCGGCATGGCGGCGTAGTGCGTCATTCCGCCGTCTCACGCAGGCGAGGATAAGCGATGGCCGACACGAACGCCCCGCTGCCGCTCCTTCCGGCCCATATCGAAGAGACCATCCGGTCTATCGCTCGGCTCCACGCTCGGCACCACCAGAATGCCACGCCGCTTCAGCGCGTCGTCGATCGCACAACGGCCTTACTGGGCCGCCCCCGATCCATTGGCGTGCTGACCGTCATCGCGGCTGGCTGGATCAGCCTGAATCTGCTTGCCGCCGCGCTTGGCTATCGCCCTATCGATCCGCCTCCCTTCTCAGGGCTCGCAGGCGCGGTCTCGCTGGTGTCGCTCTATCTGGTCGTCTTGATCTTGGCCACCCAGCGGCGTGAGTACCAGCTTGCCCAATTACGCGAGCAGCTCACCTTGGAGCTGGCGATCTTGGGCGAGCAGAAAACGGCGAAGGTGATACAGCTGCTGGAAGAGTCTCGTCGGGATAATCCGCTTATTCGCAACCGGGTCGATCAGGTAGCAGAGGCCATGGCTCAGCCTGCCGACCCACAATCGGTGCTCGACGCGATCAAAGAAACCCACGCCGATGCGGAGCAGATCAGCGGCCTGACGGACGGCGCCTAGGCACGGGCAGAAACCGCAGTAAGCCGCTGCTGCCGCACCTCATGGAATGGATGGCGCGGCAAAGGCTCAACGGTCATGCCGGGGACGATACACCCCGCGCTTTCGATGCGTAGCCGCGCCGCTCCTTGACGCGCTGCTGCATGGCAAGCGCCTCGTGCGCGTCGGCTGCCGTGGGGAAAGGAACCGTCCGCACCTGTCCGGCGCGGCCTATGCGTCCCCATTCGCGGATAAAGCACCATTGCCCGAATAGATCGGGCTGCACGTCCAGCCGGTAGAACCGGCGCATGTTCCGCGCGGGGTCGGTGCGGTGCAGGATGATCCCGCCTTCGCAAGGGGCTTCGGCGTGGCAAGCCGCGGTCATGCTTTCAGCCGTGAAATCGTGCTGTGCGAGACGTTGTAGGATCGCCCGATATGCTCAAGCGTTTCGTCGCCGTGGTCGCGGCGCTTGATCGCCTCGCGTATCTGGTGGTCGGTGAGTTTGAATTTCGGTCCCATTTTCACGCCCCGCGCCTTGGCGCGTTCCCGGCCCTCGCCGGTCCGGGCATGGATCAATGAACTCTCGAACTCGGCCAGCCCGCCCAGCACGGCCAGCATAAGCCGCCCGTGCGCGGTCGTGCTGTCGGCCCATGTGTCGCCCAAAGACCGGAACCCGGCTTTCTTCGTGGTGATCGCCTCAACCGTGTTGAAAAGGTCGCGGGTAGATCGCGCCAGCCGGTCAAGGCGCGTGACCATCAGCACGTCGCCCTTGTCGAGCGCTGCTATTGCGCGGCGCAACTGCGCCCGGTCGGACTTGGCCCCGCTGGCCGTTTCACGAAAGACCTTTTCGGCTCCGGCTGCGCGTAACTGCATCACCTGCGCGTTCACGCTCTGGCCGTCTGTCGATACCCGCGCATAACCGTAAATCATGGGTCAATTATGCACGTCATTTATGCACAAAAAAAGGGGTTTTGAATCAACGGTCTGGGTTTTGCGCACAATTCAAGATTTACGCACCAAATCAGGTGCAAAATTAATCCGTGATTTTCGATCCCACAAGCCTTTCACAGTGCTGCAACAGTTTCGTCCAAAATTCCAACCCGCCCACATGCTCGGGCTGAACAC
>JALYZS010000256.1 GCA_030948745.1 Vulcanimicrobiota bacterium
GAGCAACCGCACCTCGAGCACCGTGCCCGCCGGCACCGAGATATCCGTCTTCATCGTCTGCGACAACACATAACCACCGGCCGCACCGAGCATCCCGCTGCCCTTGCCCGTGTGATTGCGCAGCACATGTCCGGCCATGGCGCCCCCGATCATCATCCCGATCGTCCGTAGGTGGTGCGTTTTGGCGTCGAACGCATGCAACGACACGAGCTTCGCGTCAATGCGGTCTTTCGTGCCGTCCGCCAAGGTGATGCTGTCAAAGACAATCGTCATGCCCGGCTTGCGCAGTGGGCCGGCCGCTTGGACGTTTTCCAGGTGACCGTCGATGACGGCGCCCCGCAGCGCTGGGTCCTTGTGCAGCAACGTGTCGCTATGCTGCAGTTGGAAGGCGTCGCCTTCGTGACTCGTCTTGGAGCTGATGGGCTGCTGCAGCTTGCCATAGAAATCGGTGCCGGCCGCAATCGCGACCGGTCCGTTGCCGGCAGTGGTATCCGCGGCGCCATTGCCTGCGCTCGTGCTGTTGACGTTGGAGCTATGCCCGCAACCTGCCAGCGCGACCGATGCCACAATGATGAGCGCCACAACGAAGCGCGAGGGATGGAGCGGCTTTAAAGCCTTCAAGTTAGTCATGAGGACGCGTTCTACTGGGGAACGGCTAGCGCCTGGTGTCAGGTTCCATTCAAGGCTTGACGATCAGCGAAAATCCGACGAAGATCACAGCGACATGCGCGAACACGATCCCACATGGCGCGTTAGGAGCAGCCCATGCTACGGCCGCAGCTGTCGCACACATAACAGGTGCCATTCCGTCGCGTCATCGACCCGCACATGTCGCACAGCGGTGCGTCGCCCATCAGGGATGCCATCTGCGCCTCGCGCGATCGCAGCGCGTTAAGCTGGGCCGCCAGTTCCGGATCGACCTTTTTCGTGGAGGGGCGTGGCACCGCTGCGGTTGTGCTGGACGCGCTGGCGCCGGGACCACCGGCGGGTGCCGAGGTCCGCGGATTTCTGGTGGGCTGGATGACGCGGCTTTCATCAAGGGCTTGTTGCGCGCTCACGTTCGCCTCGAATTCGGCTTGCGCGTGGTCCTCGTGATGCGTCTCGTCCACGTCCTTGTCGTCTGGTTTTATCTGCACGAAGTCGGTGCGCGCGAGATACTCCATGCCGAGCACGCGGAAGATGTAGTCCACGACGCTCGTGCAGTGTTTGATGTTAGGGTGGTCCACGAAACCGTTAGGCTCGAAGCGCGTGAAGACGAACTTGTCCACGAACTCCTCGAGCGGCACGCCGTACTGCAAGCCGATGGAAACCGCGATGGCGAAGCAGTTCATGAGGCTGCGGAAGGACGCGCCCTCTTTATGCATGTCGATGAAGATCTCGCCCAGGGTGCCGTCGCCGTATTCACCTGTGCGCAAGAAGACGGTGTGGCCTGCGATCTTCGCTTTCTGTGTCCAGCCGCGGCGTTTCGCGGGCAGACGGTTGCGCTCCAACGCCTGGGCGACCTTACGCTTGAAGTCGGTGTTGGTCGCGTTTGCCAAGATGCGTTGCGCGGCGGCGAGGATCTCATCCGGCCGCAGCTCCTCCGCCCGCTGGCGGCGCGCTTCCTCGAGCTGTTTGGCGAACTCCTCAGACAGCGCCAGCTGACGATCGGTCGAGGAGTCTTTATCCGAGCTCTTGTTCGAGAGCGGCTGCGAGAGCTTGCTGCCGTCACGATACAGCGCGATCGCCTTGAGGCCCAAATCCCATGAGCGCATGTAGGCCTCTTTGATCTCGTCGACCGTCGCTTCGTTGGGAAGATTGATGGTCTTGGAGATCGCGCCCGAGATGAAGGGCTGCGCTGCGGCCATCATGCGGACGTGCCCCATGTGATGGATGAAGCGCCGTCCCAGCTTGCCGCACTTGTTCGCGCAGTCGAAGACCGCGTAATGCTCTTCCTTGAGGTGCGGGGCGCCCTCGATTGTCATGGTGCCGCAGATGTAGTTGTTCGCGGCGTCGATCTCTTCGCGGCTGAACCCGAGCAGCCGCAGCAGGTCGAAATCATCATTGTATTGCGCGGGTGTAAAGCCGAGCCGCTGCAAGGTCGGTTCGCCGAGCGTCCATTGGTTGAAGGGGAATCCGATCTCGAAAACGGTCGGTAACGCCTTTTCGATGTTGACGATGTCTTCGCTGTTGAAACCGCGCGCGCGCAACGTCTCGACGTTGATGTAGGGAGCACCATATAACGAGCCCGAGCCCTTCGCGTAGCGCACGATGTCATCGATCTGTTCTTCCGTGTAAGCGAGGTGGCGCAGCGCCATGGGAATGGATTGGTTGATGATCTTGAAGTAGCCACCGCCCGAGAGCTTCTTGAACTTGACGAGCGCGAAGTCGGGTTCGATCCCGGTCGTATCGCAATCCATTTGCAGGCCGATAGTCCCCGTAGGCGCGATGCAACTGGCTTGCGCGTTGCGATAGCCGTGTTTTTCGCCCAGCGCCACCGCGCGATCCCATGATGCGCGTGCCGCGGATAAGAGGTACGGCGGGCACAGCGACTGATCGATACCGACCGGCACGACGGAGACGTCCTCGTATTCAGACGCGGTCGCATTGTATGCCGCACGGCGGTGATTGCGCATGACGCGCAGCATGTGCTCTGCGTTTTCCTTATAACGGGGGAACGGTCCAACCTCGGCCGCCATCTGCGCGGACGCGGCATACGATTCGCCTGTGAGCAGCGCGGAGATCGCGCCTGTCCAGGCAAGTGCGCGCGGGGAATCATAGGGGATGCCCGCCACCATGAGCAGCGTGCCGAGGTTCGCATAGCCCAGACCCAAGGTGCGGTACTCGTACGAACGGCGTGCGATCTCAGCGCTTGGAAATTGCGCCATGAGGACGGAGATCTCCAGGACCATCGTCCACAAGCGGGTGGCATGCTTGAGCGCCTCCACATCGAGCTGATTGGTCTCAGCATCGTAGAACTTCATCAGGTTGAGGCTCGCGAGATTGCACGCCGTGTCGTCGAGGAACATGTATTCGGAGCAATTGTGCACGACGAGACCATTCGCAACGAAATGGCTTGTGTCGGGTTCGGTCAGGTCGAAGACGTCCGCGATACCGGCGGGAATGAAGGCTTCGATCTCATCCAGCATGTCATCGCGATAGACCGACACACTATCGTTCAGCTCTGCCAGACGCAGCGCTTTACGCGATGCATCATCAAAACCGATCTCGTGATCGAACGCCACCCGCGACGAGCGGCTGATGCGCAGCGAGTGTATCGCTTGCCGAGGGTAAGACTTGAGCCCGCCGCGACCATCGGGGATCAGCGTGCCATCCGAAGCCTTGGCTCCGTCACGATACAGCTTCGCCTTGATGCCAAAAGATAAGAGCAGCAACTGCACTTGCATCAGTAGCTGATGCGAGGTGGAATCCAACGAGATGTACTGGCTCTTATGGCCGAAGTTCGCCACAGTCCCGTCCGCAGTGAAGAGCCCGCGCAGGACCGCAGCCAGACTGACCTTATCCAACTCATGGATGGCGGGCAGGAATCGCTTCGCGCTACTGCCTTCATCCAGCACGGCATAGCGTTTGAAAACGTCAACCATCGGTTGTGACGCGATGGCAAGCCGCGACGCGTTCTCCGAGTACGACGTCACAGGGGGTCCGTGATTTGGACCCGATGCCCGGACTGGCCGAAGGAGCTCACGTTGTTCGTTGAGCCCTTGGGCGAGGCGGTCGAGAACCGAAGCCTCGTCGGCATGCATCACCATGGTGACGCCCTCGCGCACGGTGCCGCGGATGGTGGAACGGGTAGGGCAGCCATCGCCGATAGCAACACCAATGGCGGTCGCGACTTCATCGGTCAAGGTCTTGCTTCCGAAGCCCGCGCCTTGGAGCCTGACCTTATCGTTAACGCGCAAGTCGCGCGCCGCGACATCGCCGCGATGCGTCAGCATCTTATGGTCGGCGGTTAGCCGCAGCTCGTAGCCCGCTTTTGTGCGCAGCACATAGACGGGCTTGACGCCGGTCTTGAAGATGCGGCTGACGAAGTGCGCCTTGCCGTCAGCACCGAGAACAAAAGCCGACTTGCCAGCCAGCTCGTCGATGCGTTGCAGGCCATCGGCCGTCGCGACCAGGGTATCGCCTGTGACACAGGGGTTACTTGCACGGATCCGGCCGCCCTCAGGACAGGTATGCCATGAGTTGATGATGTCGTCGTACTGGATGCCGGGGTCCGCGCACGCCCAAGCAGCGCGTCCGATCTCATCCCACAGGTCGCGCGCCCGTACGGAGCGGGCAACGCTCTTATCACGCCGCCATAGCAGATCCCACATGTGGTCTTTGCGCACGGCTTCGATGAACTTGTCGGTGATGCGCACGGAGTTGTTGGAATTCTGGCCTGACACCGTGTTGTACGCGTCGCCCTCGTACGAGCTCTCGTAGCCTGAGGCGATGAGCGCAGCGACCTTTTTCTCTTCCTCGACCTTCCAATTGATGAACTTCTGGATGTCGGGATGATCGATGTCGACGATGACCATCTTCGCAGCCCGACGGGTCGTGCCGCCGCTCTTGATGGCGCCTGCCGCGCGATCGCCCACGCGCAAGAACGACATGAGGCCGCTCGACGTGCCGCCGCCGGAGAGCTTCTCGCCCTCAGCGCGGATGTTGGAGAAATTCGAGCCCGTGCCGCTTCCGAATTTAAACAGCCGCGCTTCGCGCACCCACAGGTCCATGATGCCGTTCTCGTTCACGAGATCGTCTTCAACCGACTGGATGAAGCAATTGTGCACGACGACGTTGTTGGTGAGGAACGTATGGCTCTCGGTCTCGATGTCGAAGACGACCTGTTCGCTCAGCGGCTCGATGGCGCTGACGGCGATCTCGTGCAGCAGCGGCGGGGTCATCGTGGCCAGCGCGGTCTGCGTCAGCTCTTGCAATGAGGGCACGATGCTCGCGGCAAGCGGGTCGTGTGCGTCTCGGATCTTCAGCGCGCCCAGAAACTGGGCTGCTTCCGTATCGAAGCGGCGCAGCAAGCGCGCACCCGGGGCAAGCTCATCGACGCGCTCCCAAATGCGGCCAAGCGCCTGATCGGCGACGAGCACGAGGTGGTCGCCCGTGGCTTCGATGGAGCGGCCGTTCTCAAGCCAGACTTTGTAGACCAGCTTCACGCCGTTGTTCTTGGTGGCGACCACCGTCGTGACGCCGTCACGGTCGAAGACCTGCAATCCGCGCATGTCGCGCTCGTGGATGTCGTGGATGGGGATGGCGCCGGTCGGCGTGTTGACCAACGCGTGGCCGGGAAGGCAGGCGTGCGGCTGCGGGTGCGAATAAGAGTCCTTGGCGCGCAACAGCTCCTTGGTGTCGGGGTCGACGTAGTAATGGCCTTGCGCCGGCCCCGTGATGCCGTACGAATAGGCAAGCCCCGTGTTGAACCACTGCGGCGAGTTCGGCGCAGCCATCTGATGGATGAGCATGTGGCTGATCTCGGCGTCGAATGTGGC
>JALYZS010000283.1 GCA_030948745.1 Vulcanimicrobiota bacterium
TTGGGATTCCCATACAACCTCGATGCGACGGCCGATAGTTTCAAAGCGGCGAGCGTCACCTTCGGCGACGTCGAAGCATACGACCCCAATCAGATCCAAAAAGGCAGCCTCACGCTGGCACGGCAAATCGTGAATCAGACGGTGCGCGTGCAGGCCATCTCCAAGATCGAGCTCGACAAACTCGACGTGGATACGGTCGTCGCCCGCTACCTCTTAGGCGTGCGTGAGCGCAACATCCGCGTGATCTACCTGCGTCCCTTCCCACATGTCATGCAACAAAAGCAGCCCGACGGCAGCCTCCTCACGCTCTCAGCGGAGGCGACGAATCTGGCGATGCTGCAACGCCTGCGGGATGGTCTGGCCGCGAACGGTTTTCAGACCGGCCGTGCCCAGGGCTTTGTCAATTTCAAAGGCCGTACGCTCACCGTGTTGTATTTCATCGCCGCGCTTGGCGCCGCTGGGGCCTTCGCGCTGCTCCTGGACCTGTTAGGCGTGCGCCGCGCTTGGTTCACCTGGCTGGTGTTCGGTCTCACCACCGTCGTTTTCTGGGCGGGAATCGCGACCGGTCACGACACGTCCGTGCGCCAGATCCTCGCCCTCGGTGCAGCCCTCAGTTTCGCACTGCTTGCGGGTATCACGACCGCGACCTATTTTCGGGACTCCGCCCGCGATGCCGCCAGCAGCTCCTTCGCAGCCACGTACGCCGAAGGTCTGCGCTGCTTTGCGGTTGCGCTCGGCGTGGCGATCGTGGGCGGTCTCTTTGTCGTGGGACTGCTGTCGCAGGCCTCGTTCATGATCGAAGTGCAGCAAGCACTGGGCACCAAACTGTTGTTGGGCGCGCCGCCGTTGCTCTTGCTCATGATCTATGCGCTGAGCGCGCTCTTCGGGAACGCCCAGGCTGCCGGACGGCTCGCGGAAGCACCGCTGCGCGTATGGCAGTTCGCCGCCGTGCTCATCGTCGGCGCCGCAGCCGCCCTGTTGCTGATGCGCTCGGGTAACCAGCCGGACATCGGCGTGTCGGGCATCGAGACCCACCTGCGAGGCGTCCTCACGACGCTGCTCGGCGCCAGGCCGCGCTTCAAGGAATTTTTGATCGGTTTTCCGGCGCTCGTGCTGCTGCCGGCGCTCACACCGGCGCATAAACGATCTCTTGGATGGCTCATCGTCATCGCCGCCGGCATCGCGTTGGCGGACGTGATCGACACCTTCAGCCACATCCATACGCCGCTGCTCGTGACGCTGCTGCGGATCTTGAACGGTGCGATACTGGGCGCGTTGTTCGGCGGGGTGCTGCAATGGCTCTATAGCGCGTTCGTGCGGCGACGATCGGCCGACACACGTCCATGAAGGCAGCGCGGCTGCTGCTCTCCGGCTATTACGGGTTCGACAACTTCGGCGACGATGCGATCTTGGAGACCTTCATCCGCCAGTGGCGCGCGCGCCGGCCGGGTGACTCGCTGTGCGTGCTCTCCGCGAAGCCTGTGCTCACGGCCCAACGCTATGACGTCCAAACGGTCGCGCGCACGTCGATGGGCGCTGTGCGCGAGGCGATGCGCGCCTGCGACGTGTTCGTGAGCGGCGGCGGCGGCCTGCTGCAGAGCAGCACGAGTTTGCGCGGCCTGTTCTATTACGCCGGTCTGCTGCATGAGGCGAAGCGGCTGGGCAAGCGGGCGGTCATCTTCGCGCAGGGCATCGGGCCGCTGAGCTTCACCGCCAAGCAGATCGTGCGCCGCAGCTGCGCGGCTGTCGATCTCGCGATCGTGCGCGACGAGTCAAGTCTTGCATTGCTGACGAGCATCCTGCCCGGCACGGACGTAAGGCTCGGCGCGGATCCAGTCTTCGTGGCAGGCGCCGACGGCAGCACGACGCACGATGCGGCGGCGCTCATCACCCAGGGCATCGCTCCGGATGCGCAACTGGTCGCGGTCGTCGCTCGTCCATCGCGTTTGCTGGACCGCGCCGCGGATGCGCTGGGCGCCGCGATCGACTCCGTGTCTGCGACGCGCGGTGTGCAGGTCGTGTTCATCCCCTTCCAGCAGCCTGGCGACGTCGAAGCATCGGTGAAGATCATCCGCAAATGCAAAACCGCGCCGGTGCTTTTGAGCGGGCAGTACGGCATCGCGGGGATGAGCGCGCTGCTGCAACGCTGCAGTCTGGTCGTCGCGCTGCGCCTGCACGCCCTCATCCTTGCCGCGCGGCTGCGAGTGCCGTTCGCGGCGCTGGCCTACGACCCGAAGGTCTCCGCGCTGCTAGACAGCCTGCAATATCCTCATGCTGCGGTCAACATTGCGGACACACAGCGCAGCCTAATCCGCGCGTGGGATGAGCGCGAGTCGCTGAGCGCTGCGTTGCACAAGACGGTTCCCGCCATGGAAAAACGCGCTGCGCTCAGCTTCGATTGGCTGCAATCCATGGTAGAGGGTGCGGTCTCGTGACGCCGGAAACAATGCGTTTGCATGCGCTTTCGCTGGACCTGGAAGATCGGCCGCATCGCCGGCGTTGAGATTGGCATCCACCCGAGCTGGCTTGTCATCTACGCGCTGTTGGCGTTCGGGGCGACAAGCCTGGCGCGCACGATTTCGCCCGAGCTGAACAGCACGAGCAGCGCGCTGCTCGGTCTCATCGGTTCGTTGATCTTGTTCGCAAGCTTAGTGGCGCACGAGTTCGCGCACGCGCTCGTCGCGCGCCGGCTCGGCATTCCGATCGGCGGCATCACCCTGTTCCTGTTCGGCGGCGTCGCCACAATCTTGCGTGAGGCCGCATCGCCGGAAGACGAGATACGCATGGCAGCCGCCGGTCCTGCGCTCAGTCTTGTGCTGGCTTTGGTCTTCGGCGCGTTGGCTGCGCTCACCGCGCAGTTCCACTCCGCGTGGATCTACACGCTATGCCTGTACTTGGCGATCGCGAACGGGATGCTCGCGCTGTTCAATCTGCTGCCTGCCTTTCCAAGCGACGGCGGACGGATCTTGCGCGCTGCGCTGTGGAAATGGAAGCGGAGTCAAGCGCGCGCCACCGGCATCGCCAGCCGTGTCAGCTTGGTCATGGCCATCGGCCTGGCATGCGCCGGGATCTATTTCGTCATTGCGTTGCACGAAAACCGCGGGTTATGGTGGGTCGCTGTCGCGACGTTTCTCGCGCAGGCGGCGGTGACGAGCGGCCAGCGAGCCGGCATCGACCTGGCACTTGAAGAGATGCGCGTGCGTGACTGTATGCTCGCCACCCTCATCGCGGTTCCGGCCAGCACGACGGTTGCGCGTTTTATCGGCGAAATCGCAGGGGTGCGCGGGGCTGCCTATCCGGTACTACGCGAGGGGCGGCTCGTCGGGCTGGCCGACGTGCGCCACACCGCCGGGCTTCCGCTTAGGTTGTGGGAACAGACCTCGGTCGATAGAGTTATGACGCCGATCGAACGCGCCGCGGGCGTTTCTCCCGACGCTTCCGCGCGCACTGCGCTCGCAAGCCTGCACGACCAGTCGCTCAACGAGTTGCCCGTGTACGAACACGGTGAGTTGTGCGGAATCGTGTCACACGAATCCATTTTCCGGACGCTGCACGATCGCCGGCGCAGCCGCGCTGCGCGCGCATGACCGGCCAGCGACGCTTTGCGCTGCTCGGCGACCAGCCGGACTCCGTCAACCGCGAGGCGCAGGTCCTCAAATTTTGGCGCGAGCGTAAGATCTTTGCTCGAACGCTCGAGCAGACGCGCGACGGCCCGCGTTACACGTTCTATGAGGGGCCGCCCACGGCGAATGGCAGGCCGGGCGTCCACCACGTGCTGGCGCGGGCATTCAAAGATTTGTACCCGCGCTTTTGGACGATGCGCGGCCGTTTTGTGCGGCGCAAGGCCGGTTGGGACACGCATGGCTTACCGGTCGAGCACGAGATCGAAAAAGAACTGGGCATCTTGGACAAGACGCGGATCGAAAAAGAGATCGGCGTCGCAGAGTTCACGCGACGCTGCCGCGAGAGCGTCTATCGCTATATCAAGGACTGGCACGAGCTCACCGAGCGGATGGGCTACTGGGTCGACCTGGATGACGCGTACTACACGCTTGACAACAGCTACATCGAAAGCGTGTGGTGGGCGGTCAAGCAGTTGTGGGAGCGGGGCCTCATCGCCCAGGATTACAAATCCGTGCCCTACGACCCGCGTATCGGTGCGACGTTGTCAGACCACGAGGTGGCACAGGGCTACCGCGAGGTCGATGACCCATCGGTCTACGTCCGCTTCCGGTTGAAGGAC
>JALYZS010000336.1 GCA_030948745.1 Vulcanimicrobiota bacterium
ATTGATGAGGTGCCGGACAAGCTAACGCACACCCCGGGTTTCCGGAGTGTGAAATTTTGAAGTTCGCGCCCGAGAGGACTTGAACCTCCAACCTACGGCTTAGGAGTCCATCGCTCTATCCAGTTGAGCTACGGGCGCGTATGCGTTTTCTCTTAGCCCTCGGCGGGGATTGAACCCGCGGCCTCGTCCTTACCAAGGACGCGCTCTACCACTGAGCTACAAGGGCAGCGCGCTTCGCGCGGCAACGCAATTTATACTATCCCATGCGAGCCGGCGTGGCAAGACCGGCGGGGTTTATTGCCGGTGTATCATGCGCTCCGCGCTTTGGACGCCGCCTTCCACTGCGCGCTCGCCCTTGAAGATCATCGCCAGGATCCAACGGATCGTGGCGATGACCCCGATGACGGCGAACAATAAGATGAAAGCACCGACCCACGCCGCGTCGTGGGCGATGCGAACCAAGAACTGTTCCATTGCCGCCTACCCTCCGTCGCCGAAAACGGCTACCTGCAAAGCATCCTTGGGCTAGGTCGTTATCCACAGCCGCGCCCCGTCCCTCGGACGATGCTGCAGAGCACACGGTAACTGGCTCCCCGGCGTCGTATCAACGCCGCTGTGCGAATTTACGCGATATGTTGCACCGTCTTTGCGTTGATCGGCCTCGCCGCATCGAGCGCATTCGGCGCTGTCACGCAGGCGCAGTCATTCTCCGCAGTCAAAACCACTCAGCCGCCGCTTGCGAGCTCCCTATTGGACGATCCGGCCTGGGCGACCGCGTTGAAGGCCGAGGGTTTTCAGGACGTGACGACGCGCGGCCCAGCACCACTGGCGACGACCGCGTATATAATGTACGGCGACCAATATCTGTATGTCGCCTTCCACTGCGATCAGCGCAATGCGCCCATCACTGCCGAGCAGACGACGAACAACGTCGGGTTCGGGCTGGACGATTACATCGGGGTGGGGCTTGACCCGAGCGGCAACGGCTCGCAAGTGTATTACTTCTACACCACACCGCGCGGCATACGCTACCAACAGTCCAGCGAATCGACACGCTATCAGCCGGCATGGGATGCACGCGCAGCAAGGACGCCGGACGGCTGGAACGCGGTGCTCGTGATTCCGCTCAAGGTGATCCGCGCGACTGCCGGCTCGCACTGGCGCTTCAACTTCGTGCGCCACATCGCGCGCGTGAATGAGAATTATTCATGGGCCTACAGCGGCATCATGAACGACAACTTCCCCCCATGGCCGCCCTACGCCGACGCGCGCTTCTGGCCCGCTTTGAACGATATCCATGTCGCAAACACAGCATCGCGTCCGCAGCCGCGGGCAGAGGTGTACGGCTTAGAGAGCGTCGGCCGGGATCGCACTCAGTTCCAACAGGGCACGAATGTCTTTGGGCCGCAGAAGGTCCGCAATGTCGGGGTCGACTTCACGTACCCATTCACCAATACGCTGGCCTTTGTGGGCACGCTCAACCCTGATTTTTCCAACGTGGAGGTCGACCAGCAGATCATCGCGCCGCAAGAGTTCCAGCGCGTGTTCAACGAGTATCGCCCCTTCTTCGCCCAAGGCGCACCGTTTCTCAACCCCAGCGAGGTTTTTGCCAACGCCATCACCCCGCCGCCACTGGTTTTTTATTCCCCCACCATCGGCATCTTCGACCGAGGCGTGAAAGTCGAAGGCACCTTCGGACACCAAGCGCTGGGCATCCTCAATGCTAAAGGCCCAGGCTTCAACGACACGGCGTTCGGCTACAAGCATGCGACCGACAACAAAGCGTTTTCGTGGTGGGCGGACGGCGTGCAGGCCGACCACGTGCTCGGCCGTGATGCCACCTACGAGCTGGGCTTCAAAGGCCGCAATCTCGCAAACGGGCTGGTCGATGGACTCGATTACGCCACGGAACGCGGCAGCTTCGTGCCCGATCCGGCCCAGGCGCGCTCAGTGTTGGGGTTTGTCGACGTCCACCAGACGCACTACGAGTGGAACGTCTCCTACCAGGATGTCGGGCCGTACTATAATCCGCTGGATGGCATCACCTTTGTGAATGACGCACGCGGAGTTTCGGCTTTTACCGATCTGCCCGGGTCGGGCACCGGCGGCAGCATCATCAAGCGATTCGATCTCTTCGTAGCCGCCGATCGATATACCGATCGCAGCGGCGCGGTTCGAGAGGCCGATGTCTTCGTCGCGCCGGACATCACGTTCAATAACCTGATCCATCTCAGCGGCGGCCCGCTCATCAGCGAACTGCGCACCTATGCGGACGGCTATCCCGTGTACGCGGGGGCGCAGACGCTGCCGTTCCATACGAACGCGATCAATCTGGGCTACAAAGACGGAACGCCGAGCCCGCTCGATTTCGGCTTTCTCTACGGACCCTTCTCGACTTACTACCTGCAGCAATACACCTCGTCCTCTTCACGCCAGATCACGAGCAAGCTCAACGTCGGCCTGGAATATGACGCGACGCGAGAGCGATTCTTCAGCGGCGGCGCTGACGGCCAGGTGCTGCGCCGCATATCGTTCGCGCAGGCGCTCGGCCCTGAATCCAACGTGTCCATCGGGCTCCGGTCGATCAACGGCACCGGTGGTCTCGCCGTGCCCGGTGTGAATTTCACCGCCAGCTACCACCGCAAGTTCAGCACCGGCAACGAGCTGTTCATTGCCTACGGCACGCCAGCGTCCCCCGTGTCGCTCAATCGACTCTTGTTGAAGTATGTCTTACGTTTCGGTGGCGGCGCCGGCCCGTAAAACCGAGCGCCGGGCCGCC
>JALYZS010000352.1 GCA_030948745.1 Vulcanimicrobiota bacterium
GTCCAACCCGCTCGCGCGAGCGGATCTCGCGCTCACCAAGGTCGTGGCGCAGTTCTGCGGCGGTTCGTATCGCACGGCCTCCGGGCTCATCGACGCGGCGGTCGCCATCCTGCTCGTCGCGCTGTTCGCAGGCATTTTCTACTGGAGCGGACGGCGGCTATTCGTGCAAGGAGCCTGACGCAAGCGCGCAGTAGGCTGGCAATAGGTACGGGGCCCTCAAGGAGCACCACATGATTCGCATCTCTTTGGCCTTGGCGGCGATCGCCGCTGCACTTGCGCTCGGCGCCTGCGGGAACCCCGCCGGTCCTCCCGGGCAGTACGGCACGATCAAGGGCACCATCACATCCACCTCCGGCCAACCCATCAGCGGCGCGCATATCCTCATCGACTACAGCATCCCCACCACGAGCAAGAGCGACGGCACGTATGAGTATACCAACGTCCCCGTAGCCCCCTCAGCGGCACCCGCAGTCGTCACCGTGAGCGCGCAAGGCTTCCAGCCTGCCACGCGTTCCGACATCGTCGTCCAAGTGGCCCAGACGACCGTCGTCGATTTCCGCCTGTCGCCGCAGTAGCGCGCCTTTCCAGGCCAGGAACCATCTAAGACGTGCGGGAAGCGTTGTCCCGGAGCGAAGCCCGGCTGCGTCCCGTTCCCTCGCGCATTCGCCCCGGCAGCGTTTTCTTTGACGAACATCGGAGGCAACCGTGGCAATAACTTCGGGTGAAGTCACCGCTCCGCCCAAGCCGCGGGGCGAATCCAAGGTCAACTCGGTCGACCGGGCGCTCGTCATCCTGGAGTATCTGGGCACGCAGACCAAAGAAGTCGGCGTCCGCGAGCTGGGCCAAGCCATCGGGCTCTCCAAAAGCAGCGTGCACCGCATCTTACAGACGCTGCGCGCGCGCGGGTTCGTGAAATGGAACCCGGACAACGCCCGCTACTCCCTGGGGATGCGCGCTTTCGAGGTCGGCTGCGGGATCCTGCGCTCGATGGAAGCCCATGCCGTCGCCAAGCCGCTCCTGGAACAACTCGTCGCCAACGTCGGCGAGACGGCATTTTTAGGCGTGCTCGATGACGCCGAACTCGTCTTCATCGATAAGATCGACGGCCGCCGGTCCGTGCGGATGTATGCGGACATCGGCAGCCGACGTCCGCTGCACGCGACCGCCATCGGCAAAGCCCTGCTCGCCTATCTCGATCGCCCTGAAGCCGATCGCATCATCGCGGCCAAACCGTTGAGCCGGCACACGAAGAACACCATCACCGACCTGGAGACGCTGCGCCAAGAGCTTGAGAAGATCCGCCGCCAAAGCTATGCGGAGGACAACGAAGAGATGGAAGACGGCCTGTACTGCGTCGGCGCCCCGCTGTTCAGCTACTCCGGCAAACCCGTCGCCGCGATCTCCGTCTCGGTTCCCAAGATCGGGCAGCAGCCGGTGCAGAAGGATCGCCTCATCAAGGCCATCCAGCAGACCGCCCAAGAGATCTCCGCCAAACTCGGCTACACCGGACGCCCGAAGACGACGCCGCTCGGATAGCGCGGGTGAGCGCTTCCCGTCCCAAGGTCTTCGTCAGCCGTCAGATCCCAGATGCCGGCTTGTCATTGTTGCGCGAACATTGCGACGTCGACGTGTGGCCGCACGAGCGCGCGCCGACCAGCGCGGAACTCATCGCCGCGTGCAAGGGTAAAGACGCGCTCGTCTGTCTGCTCACAGAAAAGGTCGATGCCGCAATGCTGGCCGCTGCCCCGAACGTGCGGATCGTCGCCAACGTCGCCGTGGGTTTCGATAACCTCGACGTGCCGGCGGGCACTGCGGCAGGGGTGCTCATGACCAACACCCCGGGAGTGCTCGACGAGACGACCGCCGACTTGGCCTTCGCGCTGCTCATGGCGACTGCGCGACGGGTCGTCGAGGGCGACACACTCGTACGCTCGGGGCAGTGGGGCGGCTGGGGCATCATGCAGTTGCTCGGCCATGACGTGCACCACGCGCAGCTGGGCATCGTCGGCTTCGGACGCATCGGGCGCGGCGTGGCGAGGCGGGCGCGTGGGTTCTCGATGAAGGTGCGCTACCACGACGCCCAACCGGTGCCGCCCGAAGTCTCGCGCGAGCTGGGCGCCGACTACTTGCCGCTCGAAGAGCTGTTGCGCACGAGCGATTTCATCTCGCTGCACGTGCCGCTCATGCCGCAGACGCACCACTTGATCGACCGTGCCGCACTTGCGCTTATGAAGCCCAGCGCCATCCTCATCAACACGTCGCGTGGGCCGGTCATCGATGAAACCGCGCTCGTGCAAGCGCTGCGCGACGGGACGATCGCCGGCGCAGGGCTTGACGTGTACGAACACGAGCCCGCCCTCGCCGAAGGCTTGCACGATCTGCCTAACGTCGTGCTCTTGCCGCACATCGGCAGCGCAAGCTTTGCGACGCGCGATAAGATGGCGGTCATCGCCGCCGAAAACGTGATCGCCTTTTTTGCGGGCAAGCCGCCGCCGACCGCGCTGAACCCCGAGGTGTTCGGGCCCAAAGCCGGGGCGTGAGCGTGGGTCTCCGGATCGTCATCGCGCCGGATAAGTTCAAGGGCAGTCTGGCCGCCAAAGCTGTGGCGGCTGCGATCGAGTCCGGTTTCCGGCGTGTCTTCCCGGACGCCGTGTACGAGCGCATTCCGGTCGCCGATGGCGGCGACGGCACCGCCCAAACCCTCGTCGACTGTCTGGGCGGCCGCATCATCGAGGCGACCGTCACCGGCCCGGACGGCAAGTCGCGACGCGCCGCCTACGCGCTTTTGTCTGACGGACGCACCGCCATCGTCGAACTCGCGCAAGCCAGCGGGCTCGCGCTCCTCGAGCCGGGCAGCAACGAGCCGCTCGCGGCGACCACCTATGGCACGGGCGAGCTCATCGCTGCCGCGATCGACGCCGGCGCTGTGCGGGTCATCGTTGCGATCGGCGGCAGCGCGACCAACGACGCAGGCAGCGGTGCGCTGTCCGCGCTCGGCGCGAAGTTCCTCGACGCTGAAGGGCGTCGTCTGCCACCGGGCGGTGCTTCGCTCTCGCGGCTCAACGCCATCGACACGAGCGCTCTCGAGCGGCGCCTGCGCAACGTCAGCGTGGAACTTGCGAGCGACGTGAAGAACCCGTTGTGCGGCCCGAGCGGCGCTGCGGCTGTGTACGGACCGCAAAAAGGCGCCTCACCCGAACAAACGGCGTTGCTCGACGCCGCGCTATGGCATTTCGCCGACGTCGTGCTCGCCCACAGCGGGGCGGATATCCGTAACGTGCCCGGTGCGGGTGCCGCCGGCGGCACGGGTGGTGGCTTCCTCGCGCTCGCGCGTGCGACGCTGCGGCCGGGCGCCCAGCTCGTGCTCGAACTGATCGAGTTCGACCGCCGTCTCCAAGGCGCGGACCTCGTCGTGACGGGGGAAGGCCGTTTAGACCGTCAGAGCTTTGCGGGGAAGGCGCCGCTAGCGGTGGCTGCCGCTGCAAAACGCCGCGGTATCCCGGCCGTCGCGATCGCGGGCAGCGTGGATTGCCCGGCTGCTGCATTGCGCGACGCGGGCATATGGAGCGCGTTCCCGATCGCTCCCGGGCCCATCTCGCTGCTCGAGGCGCTGCTGCGCGCAGAAGAGCTCACCGCGAACGCCGCGGAGCGGCTCGCCGGCGCGATCCATATCGCGTTGCGGGGTTAAGGCGAAGCCGACTTGGCCGTCGGCACGACGCGCCGCTGGTTGCCCGACATGAGCGCGCTCAACGGGTTGGGCTCGGAG
>JALYZS010000364.1 GCA_030948745.1 Vulcanimicrobiota bacterium
CGTATACGCAGTGCCCGCCGAGAGAGTTCCGGCTGGAACGGTCGCGGTCGTTCCTGTGGTCTCCACTGTCGCCACGATGGCGCTACCCGTTGTCGTGACGCTGCCGCCGCTGCTGATCACGATGAGCGTTTCCGTCACGCCCGATGGCGGCGCAACCGTCACCGTGCCGCCTCCAGTTCCAGCCGCGGGCACGTACACGGGCGTTGGCAACACACCCAACACTGTCGGCGTGCCCGGCAACGTCGCCGAGGCGCTAAATGACTGCTGTGCGCCGTTTACCGGAACAGTGGCGGTCACCGTATAGCCTCCGCCTGTCGGCGGCGTGACGCCGGTGAGAATGAATCCCGTCGAGTAGCCGCCGATAGCGCTCGCTGGAGTGTACGCAGGAGGTGCGCCAACGACGAAGTTCGTTCCTGGAAATTGGCCATAGCTGAAGAGGCCGCCGAGCGTCACCGAAATCCCCGCCGGTCCAGTCAGCACTGCGCTTCCAGGATTGACGAATGCGGATGCGCCGAACGAGTTACGGAATGACGTCACTGCGTTAAGGTACACCCCTGCGGGATTGAGATTGCCGGTCGGGTCGTTGAGTGTGCCGACGGCAAGCTCGAGCACCGCTTTGCCCGTGATGATCGTTCCTGGACTCGTGTTTGTCGTGCAACCGGTGACGATGCCGACGCATACGAGGGCCAGCAGCCCAGCACGCAATTTGTGCATTAATGAGTTCCTTTCTCTATTAGATTAGATGCACTGAAGGCGGCTTGTAGCCGCCTTCAGTGGGCCGCTGGTTTAGTAGCGTGCGTTGAGGTAGAGGGTCCACAGCCGCGCTGGGCCGGTCGGCTCATTTTCGTACGGAAACGCACTACGATCGAACTGGTATGGTTCATTGGCTGCCAGGAACCCAGATCTCTTACCCGAGTTCGCGGCGAAGCCGCCGATGCCATTATTTCGATAGCGCGAGTTCCCGCCGACAACGCCGTTGGAATAGTTGCCGAACAGGTTGTTCACGTGCAGCCCAACTTGGAGTCGCTTCTGCCCTACCCCGAGATCCTGCGCGATGGTAATGTTAGCGAACATTCGCGCGGGACCGGTTATCGAGCCTGGGTCGTTACCCTCGTTGGTGCCACGCGACCCCGAGATATTCGGGTTGAGAATCGTGCCCGGGTTGCTCGGGTCGGTGAAGTAGTAGGAACTGGTGAACCGGTTGTTGCCAAGCGCGATCTCCGCAAGGTCTGTGTTCAGCACTTCCTGCGGCTGGGTAGCGCCATTCGGGCCGGTTGGCAAGTAGATGAAGGTGTGCTTACCAACTCCGTAGTGGTAGCCAGACTCATACGGGAATGTACCGATCAGATGTAATCCGCTGTGGGTGTTGTAATTGACGTTGAGCGCCGCTGTGACCGGAGCAAGGTAGTTGACGTGGAAGAAATGCCCCAGGTCCACGGCCGCCTGGTTGACGCTTGGGAAGAAATCGCTGTTATAATTGGCGAGGGTGTTGTCATACGTGACGTGCACGAAACCGCTCCACCCATATGTCGCTGTCCTGTCGAGCGCGAATTCAACGCCGGTATTCTTGTTGACGCCGGCATTTGACTCTCGCGGTGATCCGAAGACCGACGTGCCGTCCGGCAGGTTGAAGAGCAACGGCGTGCTTGCCACGACATAGTCCGTGCCCTTGCGGTAATACGGCGAGATTTTCATCTGCAGGCCGTTGCCGAAGTCGTGTTCCCACGAGAAATCGATGCTCGTGGCACGCTGCGGACGTACGGGCGTGAATTGCGCGAAGTTATTCTTGTTGAGGTCCTCGATGATCTGCTGCGCCAGCGTTGTCACGTTGTTTGTGCAGCACGTCGGCGTACCGGGACCACCGGGGAGCGCCTGGAAGCAACCGTTGGCAATTGTGCAGTTAAATGCAGCGGGGTCGATGACGTATGTGTTTTCAATGTTCGAGAGAGGCGTGTATTCGATGAACTTGCCATACGATGACTTCAAGACGTCGCGTGAGCTGACTTCATACGAAAGCGCGATGCGCGGGCTGATCTGCGATGGCCGCGTGACGTCGCTTGTGATAGGCTGCCCCGGGGTGTCGATGTAATTGCCCGTGGTTGCTGAGACCGTGTAGAAGAGGTTCTGGGCGCTTGCGTTGGCCGGCAGCTCGAGGATCTCTTGGTCCCAGCGTAGGCCCGCGACCAGCGTGATCCGGGATGTCGGCGTCCAGCGATCCTTCACGTAGACGTTCGTACGATGGATAGGATCGGTTATATGGCTCGCGTTGTCGGGAAGCAGCGTCAGCGGGCCGGTGCCGCCGAGCCCGATGACATAGCCGTTCGGGTTGTTAGGCGCGCTTTGCTCGAGCGGAGACGTGAAGAGGGTCGAACTCGGGATGGCTATAGCGAAGAATGGTCGTGTAAAAATAGTCTCGCCGCCGAAGCTAAGCTCGTGTTGGTTGTTCAATTGGTTGTTGTAATCAAAAGCGACGCCCTTATTGTCAGAGCCGTCAAACTCGTACTGGTCCGCCAACGCGCCCCCATCCCACGGCAGCAAGAAGTTGACGATCGACTGCGTGCGCGTCACGCGGAACTCACCGAAGCTCGACGGGCTGAATTGGTGCTTGAAGTTGATCTTTTGGATCACGTGATTTTCATCTTCATGGTCAGGGTAGTTGGTGTTCTGGAACAACCCAGCTTGGCCGGGGAACATCGGCGTGAAGAATATCGCAGTTCCGAACAGTTGTTGGTTAACACCGTTGTTTGTGGCGTACGGCGTTATCGCGGGATTGAAACCGAATGACAGATTGAATAGGCTCGATCCCGTGTTGCCGAAATACTGAAGTTCGTTGGAATTATTCGCGCCCCAGTGGTAGAACAAGTTTACGACGGTATCGTCTCCGCTGTCGAAACTAGTTGAACCAAGCAAGCGCGGCAGAAAGGTCTTTGTATCGCCGTATAAAGGCTCGTTGCGGAGTCCGTTGTAGGAAACGTAGTAACTGAAGCGATTGTCCGGAGTCGCGTTCCCGTAATCAAACGTGAAGCGATGATCGAAGTTCGGCCAGTTGGTCCGAGCCGTCGCCTCGCCGCCGCCCGGATATGCCCCGCGTTTGATGACGACGTTGACAACACCTGAGTTGGTGTTGCCCTCGCTGACATCGTAGCCGCCGGTCGAGAGCTGAAGCCGCCCGACGCCGTTGAGCGTCAAGCTGTTGATGAACTGGCCCGTCACCGGTTCGGTGGCATCAATACCCTCGAGCTCGAAGCCCTCGTCATTCTCGGCGCCGCCGCGGATGATCGGATAGCCGCCGCTATCGGTCGTAATGCCCGGCAACGCGTTGAGCACCGCAGTCTCCGAGATATTTTGTGGGGTTCCGGTGATATTTTGAACCGACTGCGGATTTATCGTATATTGATTCGCGGTGATCGTGGGCTGGACGAGCGAGGTCGATCCGCGTACTGACACGCGGCCGAGGGTCTTAGTGACTTCACTTGCCAAAACGAGGTTCTGGGTATAGGTCTGGTCCTGGTTTATCGTGATGCCCGGTACCGTTTGCGATTGATAGCCCGATTTTGAGATTGTAAGCGCATATGTGTCGGGCGGTAGACCGTTGAGCGCGTAGAACCCGTTCGCCCCGGTGACCGTCTGTGCGCGATAGGATGGGGCGACAGCCGCCACATTAGCGCCTGCCACGGGATGACCGGCGCTATCGGTAATTGTGCCGTCGATGTTGCCCGTCGTGCCCGCCAGCGTCTTCGTTACCTGGCAGATGACGAATAACATGATGAAGGCCATTACCGTAAAGAGCCGCGTTAGCGACTTTGGCATTGCCTCTCTCCTCTATAGGCCCTGTGGAACTTTTGGAAGCCTGCGTAGCAGCCGAAAGCCCGTTAAGTGGGTGGGCAGTACTGCGCATGCTAAATGAGCTCCAACGC
>JALYZS010000005.1 GCA_030948745.1 Vulcanimicrobiota bacterium
TTTCAAACGCCCGCCGCCTTCATAGTCGTTCCCTATGGCGGTGAAGTCCTCGCCGGGGCGCGCTACTTGGGGCCGGCGCGCGTAGGCGGCATGCATGTCGACGTCATCATGCGCATGCGCGACGAAGCGGGCTTGCGGCGCTATGCGCAGATGGTGAGCGACCCGCATTCGGTGTACTACCGCCGCTTTTTGACGCCGCAGCAGATCGGCGACCGCTTCGGCGCGCCGCGCGATGAGTATGAAAAAGCCATCCACTACTTCTGGTCGCAGGGTCTCTCCACACGCAGCTGGGCACAGCGCGAAGCCGTCGCGGTGAGCGGTTCGCAAGCAGCGCTCGAGCGTGCCTTCCACACCCGCCTGGGCTTGTTCGCAAAGAACGGCACGACGTTCTTCGCGCCGTTGACGGCGCCGCGGCTGCACGCGCCGCTCGCTGTCGCAGGGCTGGGCGGCATGGAGACCTACCAGCTGATGCGCATCCGCCGTCATCTCCGCTACGGCATACAGCCTCGTCCGTTGGCCGACTTCCCGCCGGGCGTGTGGGTGGGCGCATCCCCATTCGACCTGGCCGCCGCTTTCGATTACACGGGCGCGTATGGCATCAACGGGAGTTGTTGCAAGGGCGACAGCATCAACATCGCGATCGTCGGCACCGGGCCGATCTACGCCAACGGCTCGGGCACCCAAGGCGACACCGTCGCCTTCCGCAGCCTGCTGCACGTGAGCGGTACCGGCACGGTGAAAGTCGTGCCCGGCACGATTAACGCGCCCTGGATGAGCACCGGTTTACAGCCGCCGCCACCCGTCACGGGTCCGTGCGGCGGCGCATTGCCAAGCTGCAATCCCGAAGACATCGAAGCGCAGCTCGATACCGAGCAATCGTCCTCGCTCGCACCGGATGCCAACGTGCTTTTCTACCTCAGCTACAATCCGAATGAGTGTTTCAGGTCCGGCCCCTGTCCCCCGGGAACGGGCACGCCGCGGATCGGCATTGACGAGGCCGACGACGAATTGGAGCAGATCGCGAATGACGATGTTGCAGATGTCGTGTCGGGCAGTTACGGCATCGATGAACGGGATATCGCCGGCAGCAGCGGCGGATTGTTGAACGCGGACGGCACCGGACTTGAACCAACGCTGTTCGCGACGCTTGCAAGCCAGGGCATCACGGTCTTCTTCTCTTCGGGGGACAGCGGGGCCGAGAGCTGTCAGCCGTTTACATCGTCACCCTACCGCGACAGACTATGCGTCTCATATCCATCGGGTGATCCGAATGTCGTCTCCGTCGGCGGCACGACGACGCCGATCGCTTCCAACGGACAGCTCAGCGGCATCCTCTCCGCCTGGGGCCGGCAGACGATGACCGGCGGCGGCGGCGGCGGCTTCTCGCTGACCTTCGCGCGCCCGTCGTACCAACCGGCAGGCACGTTCTGCGCAGACGATGGCGAGTGTGACAGCAGCCACCGGCTGCAGCCCGACCTCGCGTTGAACGGCGACCCGAACACGGGCGTCACGATCTTGCTCAACAGCGGGCCGGGCATGGGCGGCACGATGATCGGGTCGATCGGCGGCACCAGCGCCTCCGCGCCGGGCATGGCCGCGATGTGGGCGCTCGTGGTCGAGGCATGCAAGCAAACCGTCAGCTGCTCGCACGGTTTCGGCGGGCACGCGTACCGCTTCGGCAATCCGAAGCCGCTGCTGTACGGATTGAGCGCCGCGAGCAGACAGGCCGCGTTCTTCGACGTCGTCTACGGCAACAACGCCGTCCAGTCGACGACGAGTTCGAGCTACGACCCCGGGTTCAACGCAGGCGTCGGCTTCGATCTGACGACGGGCTTAGGCGCACCGTTCGGGCGCAACCTGATCAAGGCCGTCGTGGGTCTCTAGCTACGGCTTGATGTTGGGGTTCATCTCCGCAAACGCGCCGTTCGGATTGGGCACGAGCCAAAAGCCCAGGTCCCACGATTTTGGGTGCACGTACGTCCACAGCAGCTTTGCGTTGGGCGGCAACAGTTTGGCTTGACGTAGCTCGGCTTCGGTCAAGACATTGCCGTGCACGCTCGGCAGCATGCGGTAGCCTTTGCGCACGATGATCCCGTCGGGAAGCTGATAGCCGTAGTGGATGTGCGGGTCGATCGTCGTCCAACGGCTGGCCGCGACCGGATACGCGCTTGCGCCCGGCGGCTGCGGGTGACCGGCCACCGGATACTGATAGTCAAGGCCTGCCAGCTTACCGTGCTTGTCATACCATAGGAAATTCGGCGCGAGTCTGGTCGGACGCCATTGATTGTTGAAATAGATGATCGTGCCGTCAGGTTCGAGGCGCGTCGTACGGTAATAGCCGGCGTTCTCGGCGGCTTGGACGTCGCCGAACTTGGCTTGTAAGGCGCGCGTGACCGAGCCGACGAACGCCGACTCGGCGGCGCTTGGTCTGGGCGGCGGTGTCGCCGCTCCCATCTTCATGCCGGCCGCGCTTGCATCTGTCGAGCTCAGCGCGAGCAGTGATACGGCGAGGATGGCGGCGCGCGCAGCGCGCGCGTGAAAAAAAATCCTGCGTTGCAATCGAAAGCCCTCCGTGGGGGTCCTGTGCGGCTGCGTCCGGAAAATCACCTGCATGGATCCGTTCCCGCCAACCGAGCAGCAGGCGCGCGTCATCGCGCACCGCGGCGCCAACTTGTTGATCTTCGCGGGACCCGGAACAGGCAAGACCGAGACGCTTGCGCGCCGCTTCGCGTCGCTCGTCGCCGATGACGGCATTCGCGCCAGCCAGATCCTCGTGCTCACATTTTCGCGCCGCGCGGCTGAAGAGATGCGGGACCGCATTCTGCTCCGTCTGCGGCAGCGATTAGGCAGCGGTTTGGCAGTCTCCGAGCTGTTCGTGAAGACCTTTCACGGGTTTTGCGGGCGACTGCTGGATGGGGACAGCGCGACAAGCCGGCACGGGCTGCTGACCCCGGTCAGAGAGCGCCTCCTATGGCGGCGTGTGATCCGCGAAAGCACCGCCACCCTGCGGTTCTTCGCACAGGACGTGCTCGACAGCCCCAAGTTCGCAACGGATTGCCTCAACGTGATCGCGCAACTCAAAGGGCGCGGCGTCGCTCCAGCCCGGCTGCGCACGATTGCGGCTGGAGACAAGCGTCTGCAGGACATCGCGGCGCTTTTCGCTGCCCTAGAAAAAGCACGCGCCGATCTCGGGCTGCGCGACTTTCGCGATCTCGTCATCGAGGCCGTGGACGCGCTTGCCGACCGCGACGGGGTGAGCGCCGCGTGGCTGCGCAAGGCTGGCTTCCGGCATGTGCTGGTCGACGAGTTCCAAGACAGCGATCCGATCGACTTGCAGCTGTTGCAGCGGATCGCCGCCGCCCTCACGCCTGCGCCATCGTTCTGCTTTGTCGGCGATGTGAACCAGTCGATCTATCGTTTTCGCGGGGCGTCGCCCCGCAACGTCAACGGCGCGCGCGCTCTGTTCCAGTGCGCGACCCTGCCGTTGCGTGACAATCGCCGCTCAGCGCAGGCCATCCTCGATGTCGCCAATGCGGATGTGACGCTCGACGCCGAGTCCCTGACGCAAGCGGCCGACAGACGCGAGCCGGGAGAAGTGACCCTCGAGCGCCCGGTCACACTCGACGACGAGGTCCGCGGGATGTGCCGGGAGGTCGCGCGCCTGATGACGGACGGCACGCCCGCGTGCGACATCGCCGTGTTGCTACGGCAGAACTACCCACACCGCGAACTTGTGACGACGGGACTGCGCGATGCCGGCATCCCCGTCGCGCCGCAGCCCTCCGCTGGCTTCCATGAAGACGCGCTCGTGGACGCGATCATCACCGCCTTACGTCTGCTCGCGGACGAGACGGACGAGGGCGCGTGGCGGCGCTTGCTCGTGAACCCCGTGATCGGCTATCACGCGGTCGACGTGCGCCACGCGTTCGACGCGGCGCGCCGGCACGGTGAAGGCGATGCGCATGACGCGCTGCGCCGTCACCCTCCGCACGGTCCGCGACCCATCTCTTGGTTTTTAGATTCCTGGAAGCGCTGCCAGGAGTCTTATGAAAGTGGTGACCCATTGGCGCTCTTGCAACAGCTCGTCGCGGAGCTGGATCTGCTGCGGCCGATCCGCGAACCGCACACGGTGCCCGGGTTCGATCGCCTAGCATCCCCGTTGCGCCTGCAGGCCTTGCTCGCGGCGGCGCAAGACTATGCTGACACGATGCCCGGCAGCACGTCCGCTGCGGCGCTGTCGCGTGTCGGCGATTTCATCACGCATTTGGACGAGACGGTGTCATTGTTGGCCGATTCGTTGGAGCCGCCGCCTGGCGTCGCAAGCGGCGTGCGTGTGATGTCGATCCACGCAGCCAAGGGGCTCGAGTTCAGCGCGGTGCTGATCCCGCAGCTGGTCGAAGGGATTCTGCCGGCGGGTGATCGGCCCAACCGGCTGCTCGGTGCGAGCAGCCTGCAGAAGCTGCGCGCCGCTGACGTGCAGATCTTCGCCGACGGCGATGATGCGCTGCGGGAGGAGCACTCCCTCTGGTATGTTGCGCTGACACGCGCCAAAAGCTCAGTCTACGTGAGCGCGCCGCTGGTCGATGACGACGGCATCGAGCTGCAGCTGTCTTCTTTTGCCGAAGCACTCGCGCTTCGGCCGCGGACGATGCAGCCGCTTCCCGCCGATGGCGCCGCCGTACCCGGCGGCGAGCAGATGACACTCGCTTTCGAAAACGGCTCCGGCGCCACGGACGAGCGTATCAGACTCGAACTTGCAACGCTGTCACCGTCGCGCATCAGCGACTTCATCACCTGTCCGCGCCGTTTTTTCTACGCCCACGTGCTGAAGCTGGCGCGTGATGAGGATGACGCGACCCGGCACGGCCGCCTGTTGCACGAAGTGCTGCGCCGCTTTCACGTGTGCGAGACGGACTTCAGCGCTGTGACCGATGTCGCCACGGCTGCGGCGCGCTACCGCAGCGTGCTGCAGGCGCTGATCGATGAGCTGATCAGACAGGACGCGGCGCTCGCGACCGATTCGGCGCTGCTCTACTACGAGCGGCAGAACCTTGAGACCCGTTTGGGCATGTACGCCGCCAAGCTGGCCGAAGAAGCCTGCGCACGTCCCTTTCAGGTCCTCGCGTGCGAGCATCCGGTCAGCACCGCGCTTGACGGTTTGACGGTGCGCGGTCAGGCCGATCGCATCGACCGTCTCCTCGGCGGCGGTTTGGTCATCCGCGACTATAAAGCGGGAAGCCGCAAAGCGCAGCTCGTGGGAGCTGTCAGACGCGCGCTCGAGATGTTGACCGAAGGCGAAGCTGTGTTCGGCGATCCACCGGCAGGGTTGAACATCCAAACGCTGCTCTACGTCGACGGGGTGGAGCGTGAATTCGGCGATCGCGTGCGGCGCCTGGAGTATTGGTACTTCCGCGGCAAGGGGGGCAGCGCAAACGATCTGCTCGTCGACCTCGCATCGGTCGGCGACCAAGCCGACGGGCAGACGCTCTCGCGTGAGGAGATCGCCCGCGTCGGACGGGAACTGGCGGTTGCCATCGCCCGCCGCTGCACCGACGGTAGGCTCGCCGCCTTTGCGACCACCAAGGATGAGGTCGCCTGTACGTATTGCAGCTATACGGATATCTGCCCGGGCGCCGGCGTGCTCAACTAGCGTGACGCCTGAGCGAACGGCGCCCGTCCTCTCAGCGGAACAAGAACGTGCGGTGCGCCATCCGGTCGGCGCGGCAGCGGTCGTCGAAGCGGGTGCAGGCACGGGCAAGACGTTCACCATCGTCGAGCGGGTCGCGGCCCTGCATGAGAGCGGGAAGATACCCGCTGACAAGATACTCTTGCTGACCTTCGCGCGGAAAGCGGCAGCCGAGCTGCGCGCCCGCATCGCCCAACGCTTGCGCGGCCTGAGACCGGAATGCTCGACGTTTCATGCGTTCGCTTGGCATGTGCTGTCGTCACGCGCGTACGACATCGGATTGTCTCCCGACGCCCAGGTCATCGAAGATGTCGACGCACGGGTTGAATTTCGCAACGCGTTTCTCAGCGTGCTTGGCGCCGCCAGCGCAGCAGGCTGCGGCTTTCCGCTGCGTCCATTCAATCAGCAAGAGATCCGCGACGGTCTGTTCACGCTCTCGCAGGAATTGCAACAGCGCGGCATCTCTGGGGCTGAGTTCAGGCAGCGCGCGCTCGAGGCTGCAGAGGCGTTCGCGCGGATCCCGTACTGCGTCATCCGCGAGCCCGCCAAAGCGCGCGGCACGCCGAAGGACATCGCTTGGATCAGCGGGGCCGCCTTGGCGCGCGAGGTCGCGGAGGAGAAAGCGCGCGTCGAAACGGCTGCCGCTGTGCTGAGCGCCTTCGAGCAGCGGCTCGCAGAGCGCAGGCTCGTGACGTATGCCGACATCCTGTTGCGCGCTGAAGCGGCGATCCGTACCTCCCCCGAGTTGCGCCGCGAGCTGTTGGATCGTCATCCCTATTGCATCGTGGACGAATATCAGGATACCGACCTGGCGCAACACCGCCTGTTGGCGGCGATCTACGGCGCGGAGATGCGCAACGTCATGGTGGTGGGCGACGTGCTGCAGAGCATCTATGCGTTCCGGGGCGCGCACCCAGAAAACATCGACCTCATCAAGGCGAGTCCCGGCGCGGCCCAGTACCCGCTCGTGCACAATCGCCGTTCGCGGCAAGAGATCTTGGACTTAGCCCACGAGATCATCAGCGCTGCGCATCCCGAAGCGGCGCAGCTGCACGGCGTTCGCGGTCCGGCCGAGACGCAGGTGATCGAAGTCGCCAGCTTGTGGAGAGATGAAAACGGTGACCACCTGCTCGCCGACGACGCTCGCGTGGTCGAGGCGGGAGCGGTGACCCGCACGCTCGGCGCGTTGCTCGACGGCACGCGGCTGGTGGATCGGCCGGACGGCACGCGCACGCCACTCGTGCCGCACGACATCGCCATCCTCTCGCGCACGAAGACGAATGTCCAACCGGTCACTGAAGCGCTGCTGGGCGCGGGCATCCCCTTCCGGCTCGTCGGGGGCGTCGGGTTCTACGACGCACCCGAGATCCGCGATGCGCTCGCGTGGTTGCGATTGCTCGCCGACCCCTTCGATGCCCCGGCTATCACCCGTGCGCTGCAATCGCCGGTCATCGGCTTGAGCGACGCGGCGATGACCGACATGGCACGCGGCCTTGAAAACGACGAGACTGCGTTTGCGCGGCGTGTCCTGGTCGAGCCGCTCGACCGCGACAGCATCACCTCAAGCGAGACGCGCGCACGACTTGCGAAGTTCCATGCGTCGCTCGATCGCCTGGCGCCCTTTTCCGCTCTGCCGCTGAGCGCTGCCGTGCACGCCGTGCTAGAACAGACCGGCATGCTCGAGCATTGGCGTACCAGCCCGCTCGTGCGCTCGGGCCAAGCGCAGGCGAACCTCGCAAAGCTCGTGAGCCTGGCTCGTGAGATCGAGCACGCGAACCGGGGCGCCCAGGCAGCCGATTTCGTCGCGTTCGTCCAGGAACTCGAGCGGGTCGACTACGACGAGCGCGAGGCCGACGTGAGCGCCGCCGACGTCGTCACGATCTCCACGATTCATGCCGCCAAGGGTCTGGAGTGGCCGGTCGTGTTCGTCCTGGGTGTCTGGCCGCAGCCGCGCGGCGCCTCGCGACTGCGCATCGACTGGCCTAGCGGTGCTTTGCTCTACGCGGAGTCGCCTGATGGCACGCGTCCTTTCCATTACATCGCGGTGGAGCACCGCGTCGGACCGGATGGCATGGCCGGCGCGGGTGAGGGGGCAGAAAAGGAAGAGAAAAAGACAGAGGAACGCAGGCTGCTCTATGTCGCGCTGACGCGCGCACGAGATCTGCTTTTCATCAGCGGGTTGCGCTCTCGACCCTCTAAGAGCAATCCCCAAGGCAAGCCGAACGCGTACCTCGAGCCGATTTACGATTGGTTCGCGCGCAAAGGCTGGCTCGTGGAACGGCCCGCGCCCGCGTCGCGGCCGTTCCGCAGCGTTGCGCACGCGCCGGCGATCGGACCCACCCGCACGCCGGCCGTCCACGAAGGCGCCCACGAGCAGACGCCGGTGCCGTCGCTTTCCTATTCACTCGTCGCGGGGTTCGAGCGATGCCCGCGCCGCATCACCTACCAGCTCATGTTCCGCATCCCCGGCATCGCGCGCGGACCGATGCGATGGCGTATGGCACTCGAAAAGCTGGAAGCGCTCGATGCGACCGACATGCTGCCCGAAGATGCGTTGTTGGGCAGCGGTGAGTTCGGATCGCTGCTGCACAAAGCGCTCGAACTGTGGGCGCTTGACGTGCGTGCGCGCGCGGCGCCGGTGACAAGCGCGGCATACGTGGAAGGCGCGTGCCGCTTCCTCGACCTATCGCCTGGAACACAGCAGCGACACAAGGCTGAGTCCGTCATCACGCGCGTGATGCACGCGCTCGCTGGATGGCAGCCGCTCGAGGCGGAAGCCCCTTTCACCTTGGACTTCGGTAGCGAAGCGGAACCGCTGCTCATGACAGGCTACATCGACCTGCTCGCGTTGGATGACCGGGGTCGCGCATGCGTGGTCGACTATAAATCCGGAACGGTCGATGCGACCGGCCACGCTTTGCAGCTCGCGCTCTACCGTCGCGCGGCCGAGCTCGTCTACGGCCACGCCGGCGCTCAGTGCTATATCGGGCGGGTGGTCGGCGACGCGTTTTCGTTGCAGCAGGTCGAAGCGTTGAGCGAGGGGCAGTTGCGGGAGAGGATCATGCGCGTACGCGAGGGGCTGAAAGCGCGCGATGACACGCCGCGCCCCGGCATATGGTGTTTCCAGTGCCCATACCGTGGCGCACCTTGCCAAGACTATCTGCGCAGCACAGGTTGAAAAACCGCCCGGCCCGAGTTCTAGCTTTTTGGAGGTCAGGGATAAGAAGCAACAGGTAATTTGTTCCATGGCTACATAGTGTTTCCGCCACGCCGGGCGAAGTGCTGACCCGCGAGCACGGGCTTTTTCGCGATTCAACTGATGGGAGATGGGCCGTTGTCTTTTCGAAAGATACGTCTTTGGGCATTGTTGAGCGTCCTCGCAGTAGGGGTCGCGGTGCCGGTGTCTGCAGGGACCACAGGCGGCATCCATGGTCGCGTCTTAGACGCGGACACGAGCCAGCCGATCGCTGCGGCGTCGGTCAGCGTGACGTCGCCTTCTCAAGCGGAGACGCGTACGACCGATACAGGCGGATATTATAGTTTCATCTCGCTCGCGCCCGACACGTATACGGTGACCGTCAAAAAGGACGGTTACAGCATCGAGCAGGTCCCCGGCATCACCGTCATCTCAGACCAAAACCGCACGCTTGAGGTACGTCCGCACAAAGCGACCAAGACGCTCGGGCGCGTCGAGATCCGGGGCGGCGGCGGCTTGGTCCGCGCGGGTGTCACGAGCGACGTGTACTCCATCAACGCCGCCGGTCAGAAAGCTGCCGCCACCATAGGCGGCGCGGGATCGCTCAACCAAGCCTATGGATCGATCGCGAGCGCGCCGGGCGTCAACTACGACCAAGGCCAACAAGGCTGGTACCAAAACATCTACATCCGAGGCGGCGACATCGATCAGGTCGCGTATGAGTTCGACGGTGTTCCGGTCATCCGTGAGTCCGATTGGGGTGCAGTGACCACCCTGACCAGCCTCGGGCAGCAAGAAGTGCAGGTCTACACCGGCGGCACGCCGGCTTCAGCGGACGCGTCGGGACTTGCCGGCTACATCAACCAAGTGATCAAAACCGGCACGTATCCGGGGTATGGGAATTTCACGCTCGGTTTCGGCGCGCCGACCTTGTACAACAAGGCAGCGTTGGAGGTCGCGGGCGCGACTCCCGACCGCAACTTCAGCTACTATATCGGCACCCAGCTCGTCGGCCAAAGCTACCGATTCGACAACCAATTCAATGGAGCGGGGGACCCGCGGTATTTCTATCCCATCTCGACCGGGGCTCCGCTCAACGGCCTGCCCGGCATCTGGGACGGCACGGCGCCTTTCTTGTTCGCGCCGGGACCCACGAATGCCATCGCGCAAGTCAGCGATCGCGAGACGATCATGAACTTCCATTTCGGCCTGCCGCACAAGCGCGATTCCGGCAAAGACGACATCCAGTTGCTCTACGACAACAGCTTGATCTTGCAGAAATTCAACGGCTCTATCCTGGACCAAGGCGTTGCCAACGTGCAGCAAGCATTCGGCGGTCCCCTGACGTACTTCGATGGCTTCGCATACAACGGACCGATCTTCCAGGCGCCCGATGCGACGCTCGGGTCAGTGGTGCTCTTCCCCAACTCGCCGCAGAACCGTCCCATGTCCGCGCAGCTTCCCGTGAACGAGCGCGAGGGTTCGCAAAACGGCGTGCAGCTGACCAAGTTCCAGTATCAACGCAACATCGACACGAAGTCATATCTGCGCTTTTTCGCGTACACCGATCACGCCGTTTGGCTGATCAGCGGCCCCGTCAGCTCCGACCTGGTGTATGGCGGCCAGCTTCCGGACTACGAAGTGTTCGAGCACAAGTACGGCGGCAACCTGATCTACTCGCGTCAGATCGGCGACAAGCACCTGGTGAATCTGACAACCTCGTATTTCACGTCGAAACTGGAGACGTATTCGGCGCAGTTCGCCAATTTCAACTTCCTCTGGCAGCCGCTCTCCAACCTGATTGACGGCGCAGGCAACTGCTATACATGGACCACGGGTGTGCAGATCAGTTGTTTCCCTGGTTTTAACCCGACTGGTTCGCCCCCTGATCCCAACAACTACGGCACGATCTCGAGCATCGTCGGCGGGGTCGCCCAAGGTCTTACGCCCGGCACAGCACCGCCGGGATCGCCTGCGGCTCTTGCGGGAGCGCAGTGGATCGTGACGGAGGGTGGCCCGAGGGCACAAATCGACAAGGTAACCCCTTATTTCAGCAGTTACTCCGCGACCGACCAGTGGCGGCCGACCGAGAGACTGACGCTGAACCTCGGCCTGCGGGTCGAGAACTTCACCTACCACTACGAGGATCTCGCGAGCGGCTTCCCCGCTCGTCAGTTCTGGTACAATGCGTACAATCGCGAGCATTGCTTCGGACCCGGTCTAGTCGATGCCATTGCGCGAACCTTCGACCCCGTGACCGGCGCGGAAAGCCCCTGCCCCGCCGGCACGAGTCCCACCAACGTTGTGAACTTCGCGGGCGGCCGCCACTCGGAGGTGGTGTGGCAGCCCCGGCTTGGCGCCACGTTCCAAGTAAACCCTGACACGGTTTTGCGGGTCACCTATGGTCGCTATGCGCGTCCGGCGGCGACGTCGTATCAAGAGTTCAGCACGGTCCAGCAAGACTCGGCGACCTTTGTCTCCCAGTTCCTCAACTTGGGCTACAACTCGCCTATACATCCTTTGCATGCAGATACCGCCAACAACTACGACCTGTCGCTCGAGCAGCATTTGCGCGGTACCGACATCTCCTACAAGCTGACGCCCTATTACCGCAACACGCAAGGTCAGGTGCAGTTCCTGTCGCTCAACGCACAAGGCGTGCTGGCCGGCGTCAACGCGGGCCAACAGCGTTCCTACGGCATTGAGTTCGCCATCAACAAGAGCGACTTCTCGCGTGAGGGTTTCTCCGCCAAAGCGTCGGTGACGCTGTTGCGAAGCCGCATCAAGTACAGCAACTTCCCGAGCGGCAATAACATCATCGACCTGCTGAACACCTATATCCGAAACTACAACTCGTTCACATCGGCTTGCGCGGGCGCGAATGCGGATCCGAATCTGTGCGGCAACCTCGCCGGCGCGAACGCGCAACCGAGCTTCTTCAATGCGACGAGCATGGTGACGACGACGAACCCCTACTACACGATGGCGCCGCAGCCGCTGTTCGACCGCAGCGGCGAGTACACGACCTACAGCGTCGTGCCATCGCCGTACAACGACGCCTTGGGCTACGAGACGCCGTTCTCCACCACCCTCATCCTGAACTACAAGCACAAGAACTGGAACGTGACGCCGAGCTTCACCTTTACGACCGGCTCATCGTATGGTTCGCCGCTCGTATGGCCGGGCTATGACCCGAGCACGTGCGGCAACGCGGACGCGCTAGGGAATAATGTGGGACCATCGAGCTGCACTGGCTCTTTGTTCATTCCTGACAAGTACACGGGCAAGTTCGACAATCTCGGATCGCTCCGTCAGCCGGCGCGGCTGACCGCGAATGTGAGCCTTGGCTGGCAGCCGAGCGAGCGCGTGGGCGCGACACTGTCGGTCACGAGCTTGATCGATCATTGCTTCCAGCGCGGTTACGCGTGGGATTCGTCCTCGACGTGCGTGTATGCGCAGCTGCCGTCCAACCTGCTCGCACCCGCAGGCAACTTCGTCGCCAACCCGCCGATACAGTTGGCCTATCCCTACAGCAGCTGGTACAACAACACGGAAATCGGTCAGGAAGGCATACGCCTGCCGACGAGCGCGACGTTGGAGCTCAACTTCAAGCTATAGGCAAAGGCCGCGCGAAGCGGCGGCAGACACAAGCATCGCCGCTCCGCCGCGGTATCTCCGCGGCACGATCGACGCCGCGTTCGCCCTCGTACACGATCTTGCCGTCCAACACGGTGGCGCGGATGGGTGTGTCGAGCACCTCGCGCGGCGACAACCCGCGCAGGTCATGCTGCAGCACCGCGAGGTCGGCCTTCTTGCCCGCCTCGAGCGTGCCGATGCGGTCTTCCATGAAGGCGACGCGCGCGGCTTCGCGCGTGTACCCGGCCAGCACTTCCGACAGATGCAGACGCTGCTGCGGAAACCAACCGCCCGGTGGACGCCCGCTCGGATCCTCGCGCGTGATGGCCGAGTAGATGCCGATGAGCGGATCGATCGTCACGACGGGCCAGTCGCTGCCGTGCACCATGCGCGCCCCGCCGTCGAGGATGTTGCGCCACTGGAAGCCCTCGCTCCAGCGGCTGCGCCCAAGATTGCGCGACCAGGCGTCGGCCCCGCGCTCGTCATGGCAGCACCAGTGATAGGGCTGCATCGACGCCACGACGCCAAGTGTGCCGAAACGCGGCACATCGTGTGGATTGCAGACTTCGATGTGCTCCACGCGCCAGCGCCGGTCGCGCGGCCCGTTGGCTCTATGGGCTGCTTCGTAGCCGTCGAGCGCCTCGCGCACCGCCGCATCACCGATCGCATGCGTCATGACGGCGAAACCACGCCGGTCGAGCTCGACCAGCATGTTGAAATATTTTTGGTTGGGATAGTACGAACGGCCACGAATGCCCGGCTCATCGGCGTACGGCGCTAGTAGCGCTGCGGTATGCCCTTCCACGACGCCGTCCATGAAGAACTTCACGATGCCCGCGCGGACCCAGTCACCGCGGAAGCGTCGCCGCGCGGCCTCGAACTCGTCGAATTCCTCGGGCGTGCCTGTGTGCGGCGTGCCGTTGATGTTCGAATAGGCGGTGGTGGTGCGCAGCGACAGTCGCCCGCGTTCGCGCAGGGTCTGATAGAGCTCCATCTCGGTCATGTCGCCGCTGGCGTTGATGACGCTCGTGACGCCTCGCTCGTTCGCAGCGCGCATGCCTGCCTGCAGCATGCGCAACAGTTGCTCTCGCGTGGGTTTCGGCACGACCGCAAGGGCCAGGTTCTGGGCCTCTTCTTTGAGCACGCCGGTCGGCTCGCCCGTCGCAGCATCGCGCACGATGACGCCCACCACGCGGCCGTTGTGCTTGATGTCAGGCGTCGCGCGGTTGATGCCCGCGAGCGCGAGGGCCTTCGAATTGAGCCACATGGAGTGGCCGTCGAATGAATCGAGCGCGACGGGCCGGTCGGGGACGACGCGGTCGAGCAGTGCTTTCGTCGGACCGTCAGCAGAAAAGGTGCCGTAAACCCAGTCGCCGCCGAGGATCCAGCTCTCGTGCGGATGCCTGTGCGCATACAAGGCGAGGCGCTGCGCCACATCGCGTTCGTCGACGGCGTCGCCCAGCGCGACGCGTGTGCGAGCGAGGCTGCCCCAAACGAAATGTGTGTGTGTGTCGATGAAGCCCGGCAGAACCATTCCGCCGCGAAGGTCCAGCACCCGCGTGCGGGGCCCGATATAGCCGTCGATGGTGCCGCGGGCGCCGACGGCGAGGATGTGGCCACCGGCGATCGCGATCGCCTCGGCGACAGCCCCGTCCTTGCGCGCAGTATAGATGGCGCCGCCGCGCAGCACGAGACTGGCGCGCTCGTTATCCGCGTGCACAACGCAGCTGACGCCGGCTCCTGCCAACGCCGCGCCGCCGAGGCCCATGAAAAACGTCCTGCGCTTCATGGCTTGATCTTCTGCGCGGTCTTGGGATTGCGGCGCAGCGCCTCGACCTCACGCCCTGACAATGCTTGCGGCCGATCGCGCTGAGCATCGACGACGCACACGAAGCCGAACGGCTCACTGCCCTCGTTCACGAACTGGTGCGGCGTCCGCGGGGGGACGTAGATGTGGTCGTAAGCGCCGATCTCGTGCACGTCATCGCCCACGATCGCGTACCCCTGACCGCGCACGCACACGACGGAGTGGATGTGCTCGTGCCGTTCCAGGCTGGTATAACCGCCGGGCGCGACTTCGAAATAGCGCACGTCAAATGCGCCGCCCTGCTCTCGCCCCTTGAGGATGTGCCGGGTGGTACCGCGCCACTGGCGGCCTGCGGCAGCGTTCTCCTCCGCGTACGTAGCGGGCGCGACGCCGGACCATGAGAAGCTCGCGCGATCGAATTTTCTCTTCATATCGAATGTCTCGCGTTCATGCGTTGGGATACACCACGATCTTGAGCGCCGATTCGGTATCCTTGAGCGCGGCGTACGCCTGGGCGGCGTGCTCAAGATCGAAGCGGTGCGTGAACAGACCGTCGACGGCCAAACCGCCGGCGAGCAGCGCCAGCGCGGCGCGCGTGTCATCCGGCCCCGCGGAGTAACTCGTGACGATGTTGACATCTTTGAAGAACGCGTCCGCGACGTCCAGCGGCCAGCGCTGGTCCGGCGGGATGGGCGTGAACACCACGAGCGTGCCGCCACGCGCGACGCAGGGAAGCGCAGACTCCAGCGCCGCGCGTGACCCCGGCGTCACGAACACGATCTCGGCGCCTTCCCCGCTCGTGCGCTGCAGCAGCTGTTCGGCGAGGGAACCGCCGGCGTCGATGTCGATCGCGTGATCGACGCCGAAACGCGCTGCCGCCTCCAGTCGGAAACCGCTGCGGTCGGCGCCGAACAGCAGAGCAGCGCCGGCGTGTCGCACGACGAGCGCATGCAGCAGCCCCATCGCGCCCAAGCCGACGACCAAGACACGGTCGCCGGGCCGCAATCCCGACCTGCGCACCGACTTCACGACCGTCGCGAGCGGCTCGATGAGCGTGCCGCGTTCATCGCGAAGCTCGTCAGGCAAGCGCAATACATCGTATTGCACGTTGAGGGCAGGCACCGTGGCATACTGCGATAGACCCCCGGGAGAGAGTCTGCTTGCACGCCAGCTGTCGCATTGCACATAGTCGCCGCGGCGGCAGCGGGCGCACTCCTGGCATGGCGCATGGTGATGGATAAAGACCCGCTCCCCGAGAGCGAACGCAGCGTGCTCACCGACGGCGACGACCCGGCCCACTGGCTCGTGCCCTAACACGATGGGCGCTTTAGCGTCCATGTACCAGCGCAGCGTCTCGCTCGCGCAGATCCCGCAGGCCTCGATGCGTACGCTGATCTCACCCTCACGCGGAGCAGGCAACGCGACCTCGCGCACCACGATATCGCCGCCGCTTCGATATTCGGCCACTCGCGTGGTCGCCGGCAGCGCACCAAGCGTCACGCCTTTTCTCCCCGTCACTGCCATTGCGGAAGTCCGGGCGCTGGAATCAGGGCATACTTCGACGCGGCGCGGAGGTCTAAATTCTTGAAGGCACT
>JALYZS010000012.1 GCA_030948745.1 Vulcanimicrobiota bacterium
ATGTAGGAGAGTGAGGACTGAGGCGCTTCCTCAAAAGGCGGCGCGAACAGCAGCATGGGCATGCGCTCGTGGTCGGGCAGCACGCAACGCCGGAAATGGCTCAATAGGGAGGCATCGTATAGCTCGCCGTTCTCGAGTTCGTGCCGCGAGCGAGCCCCGCCCGTGCCCGTCGTGCCGCTTGAGCAGAAGACCAGACGTGCGCGCTCCGCTGGAAACGCCGCCAGCCGGGCTTGCGCGAACGAGGAAGCAGCGACTGCCGGGATGCGTCGCCATGAGTCCACCGTGGCAGGTGTGCGTGCGCGCTGCAGGCAGAAGCGTTGGTACGGCTCATCATACTGGAATTGGTATTCGAACAACGCGAGCGCGAGGCGCTCGAACGCGTCCTCATCGGCGGACGGCCGCCGGATATGCTCCAGGATGCGCCGGTCTAGGGCGGCGGCGCGTTGGCGGCGTTGCAGTTCGAAGTCATCAGGCTGCGCGCGCGCAGCATCGGTGAGGTTCAAAGCATGCGCTTCTTAGCAGAGCCGTCCTTGCGGACCTCTCGGAACGGC
Source organism: Vulcanimicrobiota bacterium (assembly GCA_030948745.1). Taxonomy (GTDB): domain Bacteria; phylum Vulcanimicrobiota; class Vulcanimicrobiia; order Eremiobacterales; family Eremiobacteraceae; genus JALYZS01. The sequence continues at coordinate 552 of JALYZS010000012.1, forward strand.
AGGGCAGCATGTCGCCCGGCCTAAAGTGACAGCAGTGATCGTCGAACAGTTCGCCGTCGGACCGTTGCAGTGCAATTGTGTCGTGCTTGCTGACGACCTGACGAAGCGAGCCATCGTCATCGATCCAGGCGATGAATGCGACCGCATCTATGCCGTCTTGCACGCGCGTGGTCTGCAGCTTGTCGGCATCGTCGCGACGCACGCGCACATCGACCACGTCGGAGCGTTGGCGCAGCTGAAGCAGCGCACCGGCGCACCCGCGATGTTGCACGAGGCGGACGTGCCGCTGTACGAACAGCTAGCGTTGCAGGCAAGCTGGTTGGGCATCCCGGTGCCGCCGGTCACGATGATCGACCGCCTGGTGCTGGACGGCGACGAGCTCGCTTTCGGCAAACACGCGCTGCGGGTCGTGCATACGCCCGGTCATTCGCCAGGCAGCATCAGCCTCGTCCTGGACCAACAGCAGCCCACGGTTTTCAGCGGCGACACTTTGTTCGCCGGCAGCATCGGACGCACCGATCTTTGGGGTGGGTCATTCGAATCGCTGCTGCGCTCGATCACCAGGCGGCTGCTCACGCTGCCCGATGATGCCGTCGTCATCCCAGGGCACGGCCCCCCAACGACCGTCGGCGCCGAGCGCGAGAGCAACCCGTTCTTGCAACGCCGCGCATGAGCGAACAGCCCGACAGCCGCAACCCCTACCAATTCCATACGGATGAGGAATTGGAGACGTACGCGCGCGGCGTTATCGATGACGCGATGGGCAAGACCGCGACCTCGCCGCGCCAGTTCGGGTATTATTCCATGCAAGCCGCCAAACGCATAACCCAGTTCGTGCTTGCGCGTTTCGACCGCAAGACGAAATGAATCTCGACGAGCGGAGAAGCACGTATGTCTGAAAGCATCGGCAGCCGGCTGCCGCCGCCCTTACGTTTCGAACTCGGCAACCTGCCGCACGCCGAGCAGGCCGGCGCCGCGCTGCTGATCAGCGTCGACGAAGACGGATTCCCGCGGGTGGCGTTGTTGTCATCGTCGGAGATCGAAGAGGCAGGTGAACGCAGCCTGCGCTTTCGCGTCTACGCCGCTTCGCACACGGCGCGCAATCTGCTGCGCGCGAAGCGTGCAACCCTGTGGTCCGTGCTCGACGCCGCGGCGTATAGCGTACGCGGCGAGGTCATCGCGACGCCGGTGCCCGTGCGCCAAGGCGCGAGCGACCGCGATGCAACGCAGACCTTTGCGCTGCAGGTGACAGACGTCTTGCGCGATTTCCGTGCGGACGCGCCACTGATCAGCGGTGCGATGTATCGGCGCACCGCCGGCGAGCCGAACAGCTAGGAGGCCTGCGAGAAGGCCACCTTCGGGCGGTCGCCCTCGGCCGGCGCAAGCGCGCCCCAGCGTTCGACGTATTCATGGAACGCCAGGCAGAAGGTCGCATGACTCCAGGTGAGTGGCGAGACGGAAAGCGGTGCACCGGTGATCGGATGGGCCTGTTCGGCCATGACGCCGCTTGGCAGCGCGTGGTCGCAGGCCCAGTGCAGCTGGGCTTTGGCGTGCGCCAACTCGGTGCGGTTTCTCGCAGCGGCGATGGCATACTGCGCCAGCCAGAGCGTGCAGATGAACCACGAGTTGCCGGGGATCGTGCCCGGCAGGTCGCTCCAGCGCTGATAAGAGTCGTTTTCGTAGCGAGCGCAGCCGCCGCCGTCGGTCTTGATCCACAGGTGATCGCGGATCGCGTCGGTCGTGGCGACGATGCGCGGGTCGTCAGGCGGGAACATCCCGAAATACCACAGCCCGAAGAGACTGCTGTCCACGATGTCATCACGGATGAGGGCGCGCCTGTCGCTGAAGTTGATCATGCGCGAGAAGCGGTTGCGTTCCGGCGACCAGAGATAGCGCCCGGTGGCCGCTTTGATCTCCTCCGCGACCGCATTGTACATCGCGCTGCGCCGGTTCTCGCCGAACAGCTCCGTGAAACACGCGGCCGCACGCAGCCCTGCCCACACCGCGCCGAGGGTGAACGCATGCACGCCGTGGCGTTCTTCCCACAGGTCGTACGAAGCCAGTGGCAGCTTCGTCACCGGGTCGCGGTAGCGGCACATGAAATCGCCGGTCGTCGTGACGAGCACGCGATACAGCGGGCGGATGAACTCCACGTCGCGATAGCGTTGGTAGTGCTGCCACAGCGCGTAGACGACGAGCGCCGTCTCGTCCTCCTGAATCGGCAGCTGTTCGCGGCCTGCGGCATCCATCCAGGGATGCCACGATGAGGCAAGCGAGCCGTCCGGGTTGTATTTGTGGAGCAGGTAGCCGGCCTCGGTGACGGCGTCTGCGCAAAAACTGAAAAAGCGCGCCACCGGCGCCTGATAGCCGGCCCGGATGAGCGCGCAGGCCACAAGCGCGCCGTCGCGCGGCCACATGTAGGAATAGGTGTCGCGCGAGAAGCGCAGGATGTCGGTGTCGTTGGCGGCGATGATAGCGCCATGATTGTCGATCTGCGTGCGGATGACGAGCAGGCTGCGTTTATAGGCTTCGACCAAACGCCGTTCCAAGTCGGCCGCTTCCACCGGTTCCTTGTTCGCCCACAACCGCCAGTAGTCAAGCGTACGCTTCAGGAACTGGCCCGGGCCCCGTTCGCGTACCAGGTCATCCAACGCGCGCACGTCCGTCCACGATTCGGCGACGGCGAGCCAGTGGAAGAATGAGACCGAACCGGCGGCGGGGACCGCCGGCGCGCTGAGCGCGATCGTGCCGTCGACCGATCCTTGGGCGATGGGGTTGCCGCTGAGCACGCCGTCCTCGGCGTCGCGCCAAGTGCCTTCCAAGCCGTTGACCTCTTTGAGGCCCGCCGCCCAGCCGGAGATGCCGATCTGGTGGCCGGCCTCGTCGCCGACCTGGCCGTTCATCAGGAAGTAGCGCTTGCGCTTGTAGGCGATGAGCGCGTGGATGTTCGGATGATAGGCGAACGTGTCGCCGATGTCGTTGCCTTCGATGTGCAGGTCGTAGTGGAAGAACATGCGGATCTCGCGCGGGCCGTCCGCCAGATTCGTCACCGCGATGCGGCGGAACAGAATCGTGCGGTCGAAGTCGACCGTGTCAGCGCATTCCACCTGTAGCTGCAGCGCCTCATTACGCAGGCTGACCTTGCTGACGATGGAATCGGGTTCGTAGCACATATCGCGCTGCCACGCGTCGTCCGAGAACCATGCGAACTCGCCGTCGACCCAGATGCCGGTGTGGCACACGTCGCCGGGATTGTGGTTCTCCGCGCCGACGTAGGGGAAGTAGATGTCACGCAATTGATAGCGCCCGTCGAAGGTGACGAGCATGGAACCGTTGCCAATAGGAATGTCACGCGGCATGAAGCCTGCTTATGGTCCGGGACGGAACTGCCCTTCGACGTGCGTTAGGCGGCGGTCTTCGGCAGTGGTGAGCTCTGCAGCGCTCTGCATGCCTCGGAGGTCGAGGAGAAGATGCGACAGTTACGACTGCGTGCGCACAGCTCCAACATGCGCTGCATGTCGGGCCGGCCCGTCACAAGCGCGGCGTACCCGCCCGCATCGCGCACGCTGCGCAACGCGCTGACGAGCAGAGCCAAGCCGTTGGAGTCGACCGCGCTCACCCCCGACAGATCGATCACATAATTCCAGCAACCTTGCTGTGCGCTGGTCGTGAGTGACGCGCGCACCTTTTCCATGGCGGCGGCGTCTAGCGTCGCGCCGGGTTCGACGAGCGCAGGCCGCTCGACGGTCGATGTCAGACCGGCGGCGCTGCGGATCGCCATGAGGGAGCTGAAAAATTTATCACGTGGTTGCATAATCGTATACCGTCCATGAGACTGCATTTGCCCGGCGCCGTGACGGCCCGCCGCCGCTTGGGTTGCTTATGTGACGTGGAACGTACCGCAAGTATATGAAAGGCCGCCGCCGGCCGTGGCGGCTGCCGATATGTATGAGAGGAGCGGATTCAGCTCACAGGAGATCCCCCACCACCATGGATGAGACAAGCGCCGAACGTAGGGTTGGCGGCGCGGCCCAACAGTTGGAGAGCTTCGGCGAGATCGCCGCAGTTTTCGCCATGCATGGCGGCGAGAAGGCAATTGCCGAGGTGCACCAGATCCTCGCGAAGCGGGGAATGCGCCGGCTCACGGTGGCCACCCTCAACGACGGCGGCACGAGCCCCGTGACCTACCGCTATCACGCCGACGTCGCAGCCGGCGCCACCGAGCCGCTCGACGCCCAAACGCTGGCCTTGGCGCTGGGGTCCGAGCAGCTGCGCGAGCTGCCAGTGCAGCAGCGCGTCCGGATGATCGGCGCAGCGGGGCAGATCGCGCACGGCCGTCTGCAGCACGCGTGGGTGAGCCCCATCCGCGTGGGCGGGGCGCCGATCGGTTTCTGCGTCGCCCAATCCGAATCGACGATCGGCGACGCCGACACCGCCTTGCTGCACTTCGCCTCGCTGCTCATCGGCCAGACGCTTGAGCTTGGGCGCGAGAGCGCGGCTGTCGAACAAGCTTCGCGCGCCTTGAACATGCTGCTCGAGACGGCGCGCGCACTCTCGAGCGGTTTGGATCTCACGGACCTGTTCGCCAAATTCCACACGCTCGTCGGTCGCGTGATGGATGCTTCGCTGTTCGTCGCAGCCTTGGCGACGCCGGACGGTGAGCAACTCGAGATCGAGTACAGCGCCGAATTCGGGCGGCGCTCCGTAGAACGCGTGCGCGTGCCGTTGACGACGGTCTCTGGCGACGTGCTGCGTTCCGGATTGCCCGTCATCATCCGCCGACCCGAGGATTGGCGCAGCGTGCGCTCGATCACGCTCGGCGAGGCGACCGAGCCGGCGTCGGCACTCATCATCCCCATGAAGTTAGGCGAGCGTGTGCTGGGCGTGCTGTCGGTACAAAGCCCGCGCGCGGAATCCTACTCGGATTCGGACTGCGACCTGCTCACGGCCATCTCTGAGCAAGCCGCCGTCGCCGTGGAAAATCTGAAAAATCTCAAGGCGAGCACGCAGCGCGCGGCCGATCTCAACCTGTTGGTGGAGGTGGCAAGCGCAGTCTCCTCGGAGCTGGATCTGCACCTCGTGTTCGGCAAGATCCACGGCCAGGTGAAGCGCGTCATCGATGCCCCGCTGTTCTTCGTCGCACTGCGATCAGGCGAGAGCGATGCCATCACGCTTGAATATCTGGTCGAAGGCGAGCACATCTTTCCGCCGGCGGAGCATCACATGGAAGGCACGATCGTCGGCCGTGTCATGACCTCCGGCAAAGCGGTGCTCGTCGGCAACATGCGCGAGCGAGATCTACTCACGACCAAACGGATCGGCGAGGGCCCGACGACGGTGCAATCGATCGTCGCCGTGCCGATGACCGTGCGCGGCCGTACGATCGGCGCGATCTCGGCGCAGTCGTACGAGCCGGCCGCCTACGACGAACGCCATCTCAAGCTGCTCTCGGCCATCGCCGAGCAGTCAGCGGTCGCGGTGCAGAACGCCCAGCTCTACGAGCAAGCCCGTCAGCTCGCCGACAACGACGCGCTCACCGGCCTGGCGCATCAACGCTCGGTCCAAGAGCGCTTGAGTTACGAGCTCAAACGCGCGCGCCGTGCCGGCGCACCGCTGGCGCTGTTGATGATGGACATCGACAAGTTCAAGCAGTTCAATGACACGTATGGACATCAGGTCGGCGACCGCGTGCTGCGCGAAGTCGCTGACATCCTGCGCCGCGTCGCTCGCGCGACCGACGTCATCGGGCGCTACGGCGGCGACGAGTTCTGCGCGATCCTGCCCGACACCGACCGCCAAGCGGCCTACATCTTCAAAGAGCGGCTGGAGCAAGAGATCGGACGCAAGCCGTTCGCGATCGACGACCAACAGGTCATCCCGATCCGGCTCTCCATCGGCGTCGCGGTGTATCCCGAAGAGTGCGAGGAGGGGCACGAGCTGCTCGGCGTCGCCGACGCCGCTTTGTATGCGGCGAAGCGAGGGGAATCGCGGCATGCCGTCAGCGGGGATGACTTGTTGTCCACGTTGGAAGGCGATCTATTGCGGTTCGGGGCGTTCATCGCCGCGTTGGCGAACTCAGGTCGCGTTAAACTCGAGCAATTGGTCAAGGCCAACAAGCTCGCTGCACGTTATGCGCTCGTCGCCGGCCTGACCGACCACGAGCGAGATGTTCTGGTCGCCGCTGCAACGCTCGCGGACATCGGTGAGCTCGCGATCCCCGGTATACTGTTCAGCAAGCCAGGAAAACTTGAGAAGGAAGATTACGAGATCATTAAGCGCCACCCGCGACTCGGCCACGAGATGCTCAGCGCCATGCGGGATGGCGACGAGATCGCACTCGCGGTGTTGCACCATCAGGAGCGTTTCGACGGAACCGGCTACCCGGATGGGCTTGTGGGTGAGCACATCCCTGCAACGTCGCGCATCCTGGCGGCGATCGGCGCGTACGCGGCGATGACGAGCGACCGGCCGCACCGGCGCGCGCTCTCGGAACTCGAGGCGCGAAAAGAACTACAGGCGTTCGCGGGGTCGCAGTTCGACCCGCATGTCGTGGCGCTGTTTATGCGCTGCGACCTCTCCCTTTAGCGGACGTTTGCCGGGGCTTTTGAGCTGTCGTCGCGATCGGCGCTCTCGATGTCGCCAGGTCGCGGCTCGATGGTCGGGGTCAGCTTCACGATCGCAAGCGCGAAGGTGTTGCCGGAGGTCTTGCGGACAAGATAACCGTCCGGAATACGCTCGAACACCGCGAATCCGGCGGCTTGCGCCTCTTCGACGCTCTTGAAGATCCTTATGCCTGAGGCGCTCATGATGCGAGTGCCCCTTGGGCGGTGCTCGGCGACAGCCGACGAGCCTGGCTGAGCCGGTCGACGATCGTGATCATGCGCGAGACGCCTGCGAAGTCGAACAGCCGGCGCACGTTCGCGTTGGAGCACACGACCACGGCGGCCGCGCCCGCCTCAGCCAGTTTGCGGAAACCTGCGATGAGCGCGCCGAAACCGGCCGAGTCGATCGCCTTGGTGTGTGCCATGTCGATGATGACGAAGGGGGTTTGGTCATCGGCCAGCCGCGCGAGGGCGCGCGCGAACTGCTTCGCGCAGCTCGAATCGAGTCGCGTACCGACCTTGATCATATTCGCCGACGATGATATCGCCGGTTCCGCATGTCGCAGAGAAACGGTATTCATCTTCATTTCCATCGACCGGCGAGCGTGCCGGCCTTTCCAAGCCCTGAAATTGTTCCACACCCCTGTGCTGTGTATACGTATGAGCCGTGCCGGCGGTTCTTTTTGCTTGTACCCCCGTACCAGAGCATTGGTTTCCCTTTGGGCAAACCGCAACTGCGCCGGCTGCGCCTTATGTCACAAGACGCCCTCATTCGCATAACGCATAGCAGGGCTATATTGTTGTCGGGCGAGGTTAAAGGCTAGTGAATTTTCGCGAAACTTTCCGCCGCACTCGTCGGGGCGGTCGCTTTGCGGTAGTTGCCGATCGTGATGCGCAGCGCCTCGAGCACTCTCTCAGGGTAATCTTTCTTTCTCTCAGGATACCCACCCAGGTAGGCCTCCACGTCGGCCGGCGCGATTGCCTCGGCCTCGCTCACGGTCTTCCCTTTGGCAAGCTCGGTGACGATCGCGCAGGTCGCGACGCCGAAGCCGCAGCCGGTGGTGAAATAGCTGATGTCCTCGATCCGCTCTTGCGGCCCGATCTTCAGATAGAAGGTGTACATGTCACCGCACGAGTCTGAGAAATACTCTCCCGTCGCGGTGGGATCCGGCATCTGCGCGAAGCCTTGGCGGTTGGTGACCAGGTCCTGAAACTTTGGAAAATCCATCTACGTCCTCTCCGGTACGACGAACTCGCAACGCTCGTCGCCGCGCGCGATCGAGCTTGTTTGCCGTGGCGTGGCCGGCAATACCTCTTCCATGAGCGTGTGCACCATGGAACACACTTCCGGATGCGCCGCCACGCTATCGCGGAAGGGGCAGTTATATTCACGCAGCACGAACCCGTCGGCTGTCCTAGCATGCTCGACGACCACGCCACGCTCGCGCAGGAAGTCGGCCAGCTCCGCCACGCGAGCAGCCGTGTCTTTGCCGGCGAACCGGCCGGCGTGGCGCTGCGCCGATCGTCGCCCGATGTTGCGGAAGACCCGCGCGACGTTTTCGGTCCCGCCTTCATGTTCAAGCTCCCGCAGCACGGCATTGAGCAGCGTGGGGTAGCGTTGGGGGAAAAGCCGATCGCCCTCTTCGGTCAGGGAATAGACGAGCGTTGGTTTTGTGCGGCCGAGGCGTTGCGCGCGGCCGTTCACGAGGCCGTCGCGTTCCAGCCTGCTCAGATGCTGGCGGATCGCGTTGGGCGTCACACCCTGCTCGGAGGCAAGCTCAGCAGCTGTCCGGGCGTGGTTGCGCTTGAGCGATTCCACGATGCGCCCGCGGGTCGTCTGGAAAAAGCTAGCTTCTCTCATAAGGATGTCTATCCGACAACCCTAAGTATATAGAAAGTAGCACAGATTTTCAAGCATTATCTTGACTATCTCGGGGCGCCCCAGGTACAATGATATGGCGCCCAATCCCTATTGCTCGAAAGGTTTGCATGGCCGAGACACTCCTCCAGATACGTGACCTGCACGTCGCCGTCGGCGACAAAGAGATCATCCGCGGCATCGACCTCGATATCGACCGCGGCTCGGTCCACGCACTGATGGGACCCAACGGCTCTGGCAAGAGCACGCTGTCGCTCGCGCTGATGGGCCACCCCAAGTACGTCATCACGAAAGGCGACATCCGATTCCAGGGTCGCAGCATCATCGATCTGGCGCCCCACGAACGCTCGCTGCTCGGCATGTTCTTGTGCTTCCAGTATCCCTCGGCCGTGCCCGGGGTGAGCGTCGCGAATTTCTTGCGCAACACGCTCGTGGCTCGGCACAAAGGCCAAGCGCCTTTGAAGCCCGCCGAGTTCAAGCGGCTGCTCGATGACGGCATCCGCAAACTCCACATGGAGCCGAACGTCCTCGGCCGCTACGTCAATGACGGATTCTCAGGCGGCGAGAAGAAGCGTCTGGAGATGCTGCAAGCGCTCGTGCTGCAGCCCGCCCTCGCGATTTTGGATGAGACCGATTCCGGATTGGATATCGATGCGCTGCGTATCATCGCCGAAGGCATCGAGGCGCAGCGCGGGCCGGAGCGCGCGATCCTGCTCATCACGCATTACCAGCGCATCCTCAACTACGTGAAGCCTGACGTCGTGCACGTGCTCGTGCGCGGGAAGATCGTGAAGGAAGGCGGTCCGGAATTGGCCGCCGATCTCGAAGCACGCGGGTACGATCCGCTCATCAAAGAGCTCGTGGAGGCATAGACAAAAACCCATGGCCCTACCGGAACAAGCCCTCGTCGACAACGACTATAAGTACGGTTTTCACGACCAGACCGCCAGCTATTCGTTCAAGTCGCGCAAGGGCATCGATCACGATATCGTCGAGCAGATCTCGCTCATGAAGAAAGAGCCGCAATGGATGCGCGACTTCCGGCATCGTTCGCTCGACATCTTTTTCAGCAAGCCCATGCCGCCTTGGGCGAATCTCGAGCTGCTCGGCCAGATCAATTTCGACGACATCTACTATTATATGCGCGCCTCGGACGTCGAAGGCAAGACCTGGGAAGAAGTGCCCGAGGACATCAAGCGCACGTTCGACCGGCTCGGGATCCCCGAGGCCGAGCGCAAGTTCTTGGGCGGTGTGACCGCCCAGTACGACTCCGAAGTCGTCTACCACAGCATGCGCAAGGATCTGGAAGCACAGGGCGTGCTGTTCTCCGACATGGACACGGCCTTGCGCGAGCACGAGGACATCGTGCGCGAGCACTTCTCGAAAGTGATCCCGCCGGCCGACAACAAGTTCTCCGCGCTCAACTCGGCCGTGTGGTCGGGCGGCTCGTTCATCTGGGTGCCGCCCGGCGTCCGCGTCGACATCCCGTTGCAGGCGTACTTCCGCATCAATGCCGAGAGCATGGGCCAGTTCGAGCGCACGCTCATCATCGCCGAGCCCGGTTCGTTCGTGCACTACATCGAGGGATGCACCGCGCCGACCTATTCCAGCAACTCGTTGCACTCGGCCGTCGTGGAGCTCATCGCCAAAGAAGGCGCGCACATCCGCTACACGACCATCCAGAACTGGTATAAGAACATCTACAACCTCGTGACGAAGCGCGCGATCGCGCAGAAGAACGCGCACGTCGAGTGGGTCGACGGCAACATCGGCTCTAAGCTCACGATGAAGTATCCGTCCGTCTACCTCATGGGCGAAGGCGCCCGCGGCGACGTGCTGTCGATCGCGTATGCAAGCGAAGGCCAGCATCAGGATGCCGGGTCGAAGATGGTGCATGCCGCGCCCAACACGACCTCGCTCATCACGAGCAAATCGGTGAGCAAGGGCGGCGGGCGCACGAGCTATCGCGGCCTCATCAAAGTCTACGAAGGCTGCGAGGGCGTCAAATCCAACGTGCGCTGCGACGCGCTGCTCATGGATCCCGAGTCGCGTTCGGATACCTATCCGACGATGGAGATCGACTCCAAGAACGTGCGCATCGAGCACGAGGCCACGGTGTCCAAAGTCGGCGAGGAGCAGCTGTTCTACGTCATGAGCCGCGGACTCACCGAAGTCGAGGCGACGACCATGATCGTCAACGGCTTCTTCGAACCCTTCGTCAAGGAACTGCCCATGGAGTACGCGGTCGAGCTCAACCGGCTCATCGCGCTCGAGATGGAAGGTTCCGTCGGATAACGCCATGCCCGAGACCGTCCTAGAGCAAGAACTCGACCGCGTTGCGGTCGAGTCGCTTTACGGCTCCGCCGAGCCCGAGGCGCTGCGCAGCGCGCGCCTCGCCGCGTACGAGCACGCCGCCGCGCTGACGTTTCCCGACGAACGAACACCTGGCTGGCGCCGCAGCGATCTGCGCGGCATCGACCTGCGCCCGCCGCAACCTTCACCTGCCACCTATACCTTTGAGCTGGGCGCGACCGACCGCGCCGCGGGCATCGTGGTGGGCAAGCTGGATGAAGTCACCCAGACGGGCGATCTCGGTCTGCTGCGCGCCATGCCCAAAGCGCTGACCTTAGGCAAATTCTCGGCGCTCACGCGCAGCGTATGGCAGGGCGGCGCGTTCGTGCGCGTGCCCGACGGCGTCACCGCGGCGGAGCCCATCATCATCGACTGGCAGGCCGGACCATACCCACGTCTGGTCGTCATCCTCGGGAAGCATGCGCGCGCGACCGTGCTCGAGCGCCATGGCGGCGACGCACGCCTCATCTCGGGCGTCAGCGATCTCGTCGTCGGCGAAGGCAGCATCCTGCGCTACGCCCATGCGCAGCAATGCGGCAAGAACACGACGGTGTTCTCCCACCAGCATGCCAGCGTGGGTCGCGATGCCAAACTCATCACGCTGAACTTCGCCAACGGCGGCAAACTCGCGCGCGCCGATGTGGCGGTCGAGCTGGAAGCGCCCGGCGCGGAGAGCGACATGCTCGGCCTGGTCTTCGGCGAAGGTCAGCAGCAATTCGATTTCCATACGCTGCAAGGTCACCGCTCGCACGACACGCGCAGCGATCTGCTCTACAAGAGCGCGCTGGATGACAACTCGCACTCAAGCTACACGGGCGTCATCACGATCGACCGGGGCGCGCAGCGTAGCGATGCCTACCAGGCGAATCGCAATATCATGCTCAGTGACGGCGCACGGGCCGACACCGAGCCGATGCTCGAGATCGAAGCCGATGACGTGCGCTGCACCCACGGCGCCACCGTGGGCCCGATCGATGAAGAGACGCTTTTCTATGTGGCCAGCCGCGGCATGTCGCCCGACAACGCCGCTCGCCTCATCGTGGAGGGCTTCTTCTCGGAAGTGTTCGAGAAGTTCGGCGACGAGCGCGTCACGAACGCGCTCGCCGCTGACGTGTCGCCGCACTTGGTCCGGCTCGCAGCGAAATAACCGTGCCGCAGACAAGCGTTGTCGTCGCCCGGCTTGACGAGATCCCCGAGGGCAAAGTGAAGGTCGTCGAGACCAATGGCTACCGCATCGCGTTGTGCAACTATCAAGGCACGATCTACGCGATCGATGACGTCTGCACGCACGACCGCGGCCCGCTCGGACAGGGCGAACTCATCGGTCAGGAGATCGAGTGCCCGCGCCACGGCGCGCGCTTCGACGTGACCACCGGTGCCGCGGTGCGGCTGCCCGCCGTGCGCCCTGTGCGTTCCTATCCCGTGCTCGTCGCCGATGGTACGGTGTCCGTCGAGGTGCCGCAGGGATGAAGACCGCAGGCTCCCGACCCGTCGCGCCGTCCACGCCTTCTGCCCTTGCGTTCAGCCCCGCTGAGATCGCTCGCATCCGCGCAGAGTTCCCGATCCTCAAGGAAATGCCGCACGGCAAACCCTTAGTGTTCTTGGACAGCGCCGCCTCGTCGCAAAAACCTATCCAAGTCATCGAGGCGATGGATGATTACTACCGTCGCTATCACGCCAACATCCATCGCGGCGTGTATCACATCAGCGAGCTTGCCACCGAAGCCTATGAGGAAGCACGCGCCAAAGTGGCGCGCTTCATCGCGAGCAGATGCGCCGCGGAGTGCATCTTCGTTCGCAATGCAACCGAGGGGATCAATCTCGTCGCTTACGCCTGGGGCCGCAGGAACCTCTCGGCCGGCGACACGATCGTGCTCACCGAGATGGAACATCACTCCAACCTCGTGCCGTGGCAGATCCTCGCGCAGGAGAGCGGAGCACGTCTGCGTTTCGTGCCGGTGACCGACGACGGTCTGCTCGATCTGTCCACCTTCGACGATCTGCTCGACGGTGCGAAGCTTTTCGCATTCACCGCAGTCAGCAACACGCTGGGCACGATCAATCCGGTGAAACAGCTCACGGCGCGCGCGCACGCCGCCGGTGCGCTCGTGCTCATCGACGCGTGCCAGGCGGTGCCGCGCATGCGGGTCGACGTCGGCGACTGGGATTGCGATTTCATGGCGTTCTCCGCGCATAAGATGCTCGGACCCACCGGCATCGGCGTGCTGTGGGGGCGCAAGTCGCTGCTTGATGCGATGCCGCCGTTCCTTTCCGGCGGCGGTATGATCAACGTCGTCGGCCTTGCGTCATCGACATATGCCGACGTTCCGGCGCGCTTCGAGGCGGGCACACCCGCGATCGCCGAAGCGGTCGGCCTGGGCGCAGCCGTCGACTATCTCGAGGCGCTCGGCATGGAGCGTATCCACGCATACGAATTGGAACTCGCCCGCATGACGTTGCAGCGTCTACACGAGCAATCGAACGTCATCGTCTACGGTCCGTCGATGGAGCATCGCACCGGCGTCATCTCGTTCACCGTGGGCGACATCCATGCGCACGATCTGGCGAGCATCATGGACAGCGAGGGCGTCTGCGTGCGAGCGGGCCATCACTGCAACCAGCCATTGATGGAGAAGCTAGGCGTGCCGGCCACGACGCGGGCGTCGTTCTACGTGTACAACACGCCGGCCGAGATCGACATCTTCATCGCTGCCCTCGAAAAGGCCAAGCGCATCTTCAAGATCGCCTGATCTCATGGACGAGCTCTACCGCGACTTCATCCTCGACCACTACCGCAACCCGCGCAACGCGGGCGTGCTCGACTCGCCGGACGCGACCTTTGAGGACAACAATCCGCTGTGCGGGGACAAGATAAGGATGGACCTAAAACTGCAGGACGGTATTGTGCAGGAGGTACGCTTCCGCGGTCGCGGCTGCGCCATCTCGCAAGCGGCCGCGTCGCTGCTCACCGAGGACATCAAAGGCAAGAGCGTGAGCGAGATCAACCAGATGACCAAGGAAGACATCCTCGCCAATCTCGGCATCACCATATCGCCCGCGCGGCTGAAGTGCGCGTTGCTCGGTCTCAAGGTGCTCAAGCAGGCGCTGGCGTTGCGCTATGATCCTTCAGAAGAAGAGCAGGCGTTTCCCGACGGGCAGGCCACGACCAGCGACCGATGACCGATGACTTCAAACCCGCCGGTGACGAGCGAATGATCCATATTTCCTCCACACAACGCAAGCGACAATAGCAGGGAGCGCGCCGATACACCACCCGGCGATGACGTCACCGGGCCAATGCAGCAGACAATAGATGCGGGCGATGCCAATGCCCAGCGCAGCGCCGATCGCGACCGCGCCGGCGAGGGGATCGAGAAAGCACGCTGCCACGGCGATGAACCCCGCGACCGAGCTATGATCGGACGGGAAGCCGTTGTCGCTCGAATGCGGTACCAACGGTGCGGTGTGCAACGCCACAAAGGGTCTGGCATCGAACAGGGTATGGCCGGCGACGATCGTCAGGGCGACAGCAACTGCTGCTGCCGGCAGCAGCCACAGCAGAACGTTGTACCGCCGAGAGCGGACGAGTCCGAGCAGCATCGCTGCAGCGGAGACCAACAGGCCATATTGCGCGAGTGCGACCATGGCTTTGCTCAGCCACGCATGCTGCCACAGCGAATGCACGAACAGCGCAGTGTGCACGCACGCGACTTCACGCGCCCCGCATGCTCTCCTGTGCGTCTGCGACATTTCGAATCACTATCGCGCAGCCCGGCAGGAAATGATGCTTCAACATGTCGCAACTAACCCAGCCTATGCCAGTCCATCCGATTCACCACTTGGCTATCGGGACCGATGCGTTCAACGTCGCGAAAAAGTTCTATGGCGCGCTGCTGCCCGCGCTCGGTTTCGACCAGGTCTTCGAACGCGACGAGGCGTTCGGTTACCAGCGCGAAGGCTTCGAATTGATCATCATGAAGGGCAAAAGCCTCACCGAAGATCTTTACGACGGCGAGCGGCGCGTCGGCTTTGACCATCTCGCGCTCACCGCGGAGACGCGTGCCAAGGTGGATGAATGCGCCAAGATCCTCGACGAGCTGGGCGCCGACATCGATGATCCCCCGGCGGTGGTCTCAGAGATGGGCGAGGACTATTACGCGTTGTGGGTGCGCGACCCAAGCGGTCTGCGCATCGAATTGGTCTGCCAAGGCAGCTAGCTCCGGACCGAAGTTCTCACCCGTAGCTTGCGGCGGCCTTCTTCGGTCAGCTGCTGTTTGCGCAGCCGGATGGACTTTGGCGTCACCTCGATGAGCTCGTCGCTCTTGATGAACTCAAGCGCGCGCTCGAGCGTCAAGGGGTCCGGCGGCGCCAGGTTCGGCGCATCGTCTGAGCCTGAAGCACGCATATTCGTCAGTTTCTTCAGCTTGCAGACGTTCACGGTGATGTCGTCTTCGGTGTTGGCGCGGCCGACGATCATGCCTTCGTAGACCTGCGTCTGCGGCGTGATGAAGAAACGGCCGCGCGCTTGCAGATTGTCCATCGCATACGGCGTCGCTGCGCCGGTCTCGGCGCTGATGAGCGCGCCGAAGGAGCGGTCGATGATGACCTGCTCGGGCGGCTGGTGATCGTGATAGATGTGGCTCATGAGCGCCGTGCCGCGCGACAGCGTGAGCAATTCCCCGCGCAGCCCGAAAAGTGCGCGCGTGGGGATCGTCGATTCCAAACGCCGCTGTGAACCGACCGTCACGATGTTGAGCAGCACGGCGCGGCGTCGCCCCAATGCCTCGATGACGGCGCCGGCATAGTCCTCGGCCACGTCGACGACAAGGTATTCGACGGGCTCCAGCAGTTTGCCGTCGCGTTCGACCGCGATGACTTGCGGTTTGGAGACCGCGAGCTCGTAGCCTTCGCGACGCATCGTCTCGATGAGCACCGACAAGTGCAGCTCGCCGCGCCCCGACACGGTGAAGGTGTCGGGTGTCGGGGTCGGCGCGACGCGCAACGCGACGTTGCTCTCCAGCTCTTTCTCCAAGCGTTCTTTCAGATGACGGCTCGTGACGTATTTGCCTTCGCGACCCGCGAACGGGCTCGTGTTCACTAGGAAGTCGATCGCGACGGTCGGCTCGTCCACTAGCACCGCGTCCACCGCCTCGGCCTCGAGCGCGTTGGCGATCGTCTCGGCGATATTGATCGCTTCGATGCCGGCGAGCGCGACGATGTCGCCCGCGCTCGCGGTCTCTAGCTCGCGGCGCTGCAGGCCGTAGAAGTCGTAGA
>JALYZS010000015.1 GCA_030948745.1 Vulcanimicrobiota bacterium
GGAAAGGCTGGATGGTCTGCAGCAGGTCCTCGACGCTTGTGCGCTGATTGATGGCGGTGGACGCGATGCCGATCATCTCCGACGCCATCGGTCCCATGATCGTCGCTCCGACCAGCGCGTGCGTCGCCGAATCGGCCACGAGTTTGATGAATCCGGGCGCCTCTTTGTCGAAATAGAGCGAAGCGCGCGCCGCGCTTGTGAGGTCGACCTTGGCGACTTTGCAGCCCGCATTTCGCTCACGCGCTTGGCGCTCGGTCAAGCCGGTCGACGCGATTTCGGGATCGGTGAACGTGCAGCGCGGCACCGCATCATAGCGGGCGCGCGTCATTTTGCCGAGAATGGCGTCGCCCGCCACTCGGGCTTGATACTTGGCCACGTGCGTGAACGGCGAGATCCCGTTGACGTCGCCGATGGCGTACACGTTGTCAGTCGCGCGGCAGCGATCGTCCACCGCGATCGCGCCCTTACGCAGCCGCAGGCCGAGCGCTTGGGCATTGAAGTTGCCGCTGCGCGCCACGCGACCGGCGGCGATGAGCAGCGTGTCGGCCTCGAGCGTGCGATCGTCGTCGACCGTTATCGAAACGCCGCCGGATCGAAACTCTACGCTGCGGGCGTGACGTCCGGTGAGCACGTCAACCCGCTCCCCCGCAAGCATCGCGGCCATAAGAGCCCCGGTCTCCGGTTCTTCATGTGACAGGATCGCAGCGCCGGGTTCGATGAGCGTCACCTTGCTGCCGTAGCGCGCGAAGACTTGACCGAGCTCCACCCCGACCGGTCCGGCACCAAGGATCGCCAGGCGTTCGGGAACCGTCTTCGCAGCCGTCGCCTCGCGCGGCGTCCACGCCTTGCCGCCGCCCAACCCGGGTATATCCGGGATCAACGGGTCCGAGCCGGTGGCGATGACGAGCGTTTTGTACGCGATGCGTTGCTCGCCGACACGGACGATACCGGGCTCGTCCACGCGTGCTTCACCGCGAATGAGCGTCACGTGGTGGTCGCGCAGGAACGGCACATGCTCGGTGTCATCGTAGTTGCTGACCGACTCATCACGCCACGTAGACGCCTGCGCGAACGACGCACAGCCCGACAGCGCAGCATCCGACCCGGGCACGCGACGCGCTGCGTTGGCCGGCTCCTCGGAACGCAGCAACACCTTCGACGGCACGCATGCCCAGAATGCGCACTCGCCGCCGACGCGCTCACTCTCAACGATGGCGACTCGCCTACCCGCATCGCCCAGTTGCGCCGCGCAGACTTCGCCCGCGGGTCCGGCGCCGATGACGACCGTGTCGTACGAGCTATCCATGGGGGCAGTCGGTTATTCCAAGGGCGACCGAGTGCCTTTCGCGTGGCGCGATGTGTGGAAAGGCGCGTGTCCGGCTATAAGAGGCCATGGCTGGAAAATGCGGGCATCGTCCCTGCCGCTGCATCATCACCGGTGATCACAGCGGCTACTGCAGCGACTATTGCGCCGAGCAAGCCCATACGACCAGCGAGCGCTGCGAATGCGGGCACCCCGACTGCGAGGTCAGCGCAGCGCCATAACGGCGTCCGCGAACCGCCCGGGCGCGTGTGCGGCCATCCCCAGGAACAAGGTCGGCTCGATCACTTCGAGTTCGAGCACGAGCGGACGGGCGTTTTCGTCGTGCACGAGATCGACACGCGCATACAGCGACGGCTGTGGTAACGCAGCGACCGCCTGCGAGGCGACCGCTATTTCTTGCGGCGTCGCAGTTGCAGGCGTCTCTCCCGCCTCCCCGGCCGGCAGCAGGGCTTGAAACGCAGTCTTGCGCGCCGCGTGTGAGAACTGGCCGTCGATGAACATGAGCGCACGCTCGCCATAGCTATTGACCGACCCGATGTATGGCTGCACCAAGACGTCATGACGTTGCAAGAGGCTGTCGAGGTGCATCTGATCGCCTTGAACGCCGTCGCCCGCCTGGGAGACCCTTCGCACGCCATAGGTCGAGAGACCGATGCTGGGCTTGATGACGGCCCTTGGCCACGCGCGTGACGACAGCAACGCTGCAAGATCGACCCGGCTGCCGCGCTCGACCCAGTGCGTCGGCACAATCGGAACGCCCGCCAGCTCAAGCTGCTGCAAGTAATTCTTGACGATGTTCCAGCGGATGAGCGGCAACGGGTTGTACAACCGTGTCGCCTGCGCGACGTTGCTGCACCACCGCAAGAACTGCTCGTGACGCAGATGGTAGTCCCAGGTCGAGCGCAGCACGCAGATCCCCGCGCGCGCCCAATCGACCTGCGGGTCATCCCACACGGCGACCACGGCAGCGGCGCCACGACCGTTGATGAGGTCTAACGCGAGGCGGTCATCGGGGTCGAGGTTCGGCAGCGCCGAACACGTGACGAAGGTGAAGTCGGGCGACAAGGAAGGGGCGGCTTGCGTGGCCGCCCCTGGTTGTCTGGAAGAGCGCCCGCGCGTCAACGCGCGACCGGTGAGCGGGAAAACTCTTTGACCATCGCAGCGTTGAACGCTGGGATGTCGTTCGGTTTGCGGCTCGTGATGAGGTTACGATCCTGCACCACCTGTTCATCAACCCAATCCGCTCCGGCATTCTTCAAGTCGCTCTTGATGGAGGGAAACGACGTCATGCGTCTGCCATTGACGACGCCGGCGTCGATGAGCGTGCAAGGACCGTGACAGATCGCGGCCACCGGTTTGTGCTCGTTGAAAAAGCTGCGCACGAACGCGACGGCGCGATCGTTGACCCGTAGCTTGTCGGGATTCATCACGCCGCCCGGCAGCAGCAAGCCGTCAAAGCAACGCGCGTCGGCTGACTCGAGCGCGACATCCACCGGGAACGTGTCGCCCCATTGCGTGTGCTGCCAGCCCTTGACGCGGTCGTTCTGCGGCGAGACGATCGCGGTCTGCGCGCCCGCCGCTTCTAAGGCATCCTTCGGCCCGGTCAGTTCCACTTGTTCGAAGCCGTCTTCCACGAGTATGGCTATTTTTTTACCTTGTAGCTCTTTTGGCATGGTCACCTCCTGTGCACAACTACGCGTACCCCTCGCGGCGTTTATCACGCCCGCTTGCCTGCCGCATCATGGGACGTGCAGTTCATCCGACAAAAGCCTGTTCAGCCGCGGGATTTCGATGTTGCCGCCGCTGAGCACGATGCCCACGCGGCGTGCCTTCTTCGGCAGCAAGCCAGAGAGAGCGGCCGCAAGCCCGACCGCGCCGGAGGGTTCGACGACAAGCTTCAGGCGTTCGACGAGCATGCGCATGGCCGCGCGGATTTGATCGTCGGAGACCGTGAGCACGCCCGAGGCGAATTCGCGTACCACGGGCCAGGTGAGCAGACCTGGTTCGGTCACGCGCAAACCGTCGGCGATCGTGTCCGGCGGGTCGATGCGCTGCGCTTCCCCCGCCTGCCACGAGCGCGCCCAATCGTCGCCTGCTGCCGGTTCAACCCCGAACACCGCAGTCGCCGCCCGCAGGTGTCTGGTCGCGACCGCGCAGCCGGAAAGCAATCCGCCCCCGCCCAGCGGCACGAGCAGCACATCGAGGTCAGGGACTTCTT
>JALYZS010000033.1 GCA_030948745.1 Vulcanimicrobiota bacterium
GCGTTGCTCGGCGTGACCGGTGCCGCGCTCGGGCTGGCCGCAGGTTACGTGTTGGCGCTGTTGCTGGTATTCGTGATCAATGTACAAGCGTTTGGCTGGACGATCGACTTCCGTGTCGATGCAGCGCACGAACTCGCGGTGTTCGCACTCGTCGTCGTGACGTCGGCGCTCGCCGGTCTGATACCCGCCAATGCTGCGGCTGCGATGCGGCTGGCAGAAAACTTGCGCTCCGAGTGAAACGTCCACCGCTCTTCGTCAGATCGTGCGCTTGCCGCCGGTGCGGGGCGGCCGGCTTGCCCATCTGCACCATCACGATGACGGCGATGATGGTGACGTTGATTGCGTAGATAAAATTTTGGCCATTGCGATACTGCCTTCACACGAACGCACCAAGCGGTCGTCGTTGCCGCAATGCCGAGGCAGCCATCGTGACCTGCAAGGTTTTGTTGCAGGCGCCGCAAACATGGCCGCTCACAGTCACAACAAATCGTGAACAACGAAAGGACTGACTCATGTTCCGACGTACGCTCCTGACCTTGGCAGTGCCCCTGTGCTTGGCGCTGTGCCTGAGTGCCTGCGGCAGCAAGACCGGTGCGCCCGAGAACACCAACACCGTTGCGCCGCTCGCATCGCCGATGTCTGAAACGCAACGCGAGACCAACGCGTTACCGCTCGGGCAGATGGCTCCCGTCCCCCGCTCGCTGCGCTGCGCCGGCGAGATCGTGTGGGCGAACATGGCGCGCAAGACCTACCATCTGTCAGGCGATCCGTATTACGGCCGGACCAAACACGGCGAGTACATGTGTGAGGCTGCGGCCAACGCGCAAGGCTACCACAAAGCCGGCGCGCGGCATCACATGCGCGGACCCAAGAACCGCTCCATGATGCCCGATATGACCCCCCAGCCCGCCTACACCTAGTGGCGCGAGGGCCGCGCACAACACGGCGGCTGTTGGCAACTGCAGCCGCCGTTTGCTTTACGTTGCTTTGGCGCGACGTCGGCGCCCTCGCCGCGACGAAGTGGCAACCTGCGGCTCCCGGCTACCGCTTCAGCTTTCCGCGCGACTACGGCGCCCACGAGCGAGCGCAGACCGAGTGGTGGTATTACACCGGCAACGTGCGCGACGGGCGCGGCCACAGGTATGGTTTTGAGCTGACGTTTTTCCGCAGCGGCGTGCAGCGGCCATTGCCACACGGCTCAGCCTGGGATATCAACAACCTGTATTTGGCGCATTTCGCGCTCAGCGACATCGCCGCTGAACGCTTTTTCTTTAGCGAGCGCACCGGCCGCGCTGCGTTGGGCTTGGCGGGCGCCTCTGTATCCGGCGAGCGCGTGTGGATCGGGTCATGGCAGGCACGCCGTATGGCCTCCGGCCTTCACTCGTTGCGCGCCGACATGCCCGAAGCGGCTGTCTCACTAAGAGCGCTACCCGCGAAGCCCCTCGTGATCCATGGCCGCGATGGCGTGAGCGCGAAAGGCGATTGCCGCACGTGCGCTTCCCACTATTACTCGTTCACACGCCTCGTCGTGCGCGGGATGCTCACCTCGCGCGGTCATCGGACGCCGGTCAGCGGCGTGGCGTGGAACGATCACGAGTGGGGCTCTGACGAGCTGCAAGCGGGCGTGGTCGGCTGGGATTGGTTCTCGCTGCAGCTGAACGGCGAGCGCGAGCTCATGCTCTATCTGTTGCGCCGCGCCGACGGCGCCGCGATCCCGCAGAGCAGCGGAAGCTTGATCGGCCCGGACGGCAACGTCGTGCATTTAACGCGCTCGATGTTCTCGGTTCGCGCGCTCGGAACGTGGCGCAGCCCGCACAGCGGCGTACGCTACCCGGCCGGCTGGGCGATCGTCTTGCCCGCGTATCATGCGCGGCTCCGGGTTGTCCCGATGCTCGCCGATCAGGAGTTGACCACGAGGCGTTCGACCGGGGTGGTCTATTGGGAAGGCGCCTGCGCGATCGATGGCGTCTTCGAGCGGAAAGCGGCGCGCGGCGCTGGCTACACGGAATTGACCGGTTACTAGTGCTCTTCGACCGTGCGCACGACATACGCGGGCGTGCCGCAGCTGCCGTCACCGATCCGATCCAGATCGCCTTTGACGACCACCGCGTCGCCGCTAGCGATCGTCTGCAAGCGTCCGTCGCGGTCGATGAGCGGCAGCCGGCCGCCCCACGGCGCACGGCGCGAATCTTCGAACACCAGATACGCGCAACTCAAGCTGTGCTCGAGCCGTCCGGCGAGCCAACTGTAATCCGCCGCGTGGCCGAAAACCGGATAGGCACCGGTCGCGACCGGCAGGGGTGAGGGACTTGGCAGCGCTGTCGCGGCGCGTCGATGCGAGCATGCGTTTGCGCCCAGCGCGCACGCCAGGACGAGCAACGCGGTGAGGAGCCGTCTAGCGGGCCGCAGCGGACAAAAACGGTTGGCTGGTGTAGAAGAGCTGCGGCAGTACGCCGAGCAGCACCGTCGCGACGGCACCCGCGCCGATCGCCACCCATGACGCGAACGCATTGCCCGCCCCCTCCGCGGCATCGACCTCGACTGGGGAGTACATCGTCCAGACGATCTTGCCATAGACGTAGAACGAGATGAGCGTGCCCAGGACGAGCCCGAGTGCCAAGGCGATGCCCCATGGCCCCGCAGTGAAGGCCTGCTGCAGCAGCAATATCTTAGCATAGAAACCCGCGGTTGCCGGGATACCTGCGAGCGAGAAGAAGAACAAAGCCATCGCCGCAGCCGCCCAGGGCCGGCGAAAGAACAATCCACGGAACGCGTCCAAGTCGGCATACGCTTCGTCGCCATCGCCTAGCAGCGCGATCACACCGAACGCCCCCAGGTTGGTGAACGCATACGCGGCGAGATAGAACAGCATCGCGCTCAAGCCCCCCGCATGGGCGCCGGCCAGGGCGATGACGATGTAGCCCGCCTGTGCGATGCTCGAGTATGCCAACAGACGCTTGAGATTGCGCTGCCGGATCGCGCCCAGGTTTCCGACCAGCATCGAGAACAGCGCGAGCACATACAATGGTATGAGCGCCGCCGAGTCTGGGCCCAACACGACATAGACCACGCGCGCTAGCAGTGCGAAGGTCGGGACCTTCACCGCCACCGACATTAAGCC
>JALYZS010000042.1 GCA_030948745.1 Vulcanimicrobiota bacterium
GTGGGAAGCCGGTCGCGATCAGCTCGACTTCGGCATCGACGGCGTCGTCGTGAAGATCGATTCGCTAGTACAGCAGCGCCGTCTCGGGTTTGTCGGCAAAGATCCGCGCTGGGCCATCGCCTATAAGTATCCGCCGGAAGAGGCGCAGACGCTGCTGCGCTCCATCGAAGTGAATGTGGGCAGGACCGGCAGCCTCAATCCGTACGCCGTGCTTGAGCCGGTGCAAGTCGGCGGCGTCACGGTGAGCAACGCGACCTTGCACAACGAGGACTACATCCGCGAGAAAGACGTGCGCGCAGGCGACCTCGTCGTCGTGCGCCGCGCCGGCGAAGTCATCCCCGAGATCGTGCGCCCCGTGATG
The DNA here is from genome assembly GCA_030948745.1 of Vulcanimicrobiota bacterium. GTDB lineage: Bacteria > Vulcanimicrobiota > Vulcanimicrobiia > Eremiobacterales > Eremiobacteraceae > JALYZS01. The sequence goes on from JALYZS010000042.1 coordinate 362, forward strand.
GAGGCTCGCCAGGGCAAGCGCTTGCGCCAGTATCACCTGCCCTCGAACTGCCCGGCCTGTGGCAGCGCGGTGCTGCGCACCGAGGGCGAAGCGATGTCGTATTGCACCAACGCCGCCTGTCCGGCGCAGCGCAAAGAGCGTCTGCGCCATTTCGCGTCGCGCGGTGCGATGGACATCGAAGGCTTAGGCGACCGCTTCTGCGAGGCGCTCGTGGATAACGGCTTCGTCGTCGACGTGGGAGACGTCTACGCGTTGACGATGGAGAACATCCTCGCGCTGCCGCGCACGGGTGAGAAGACCGCGAGCAATCTGCTCGCCCATATCGAGGCGAGCAAGGGACGGCCCTTCTGGCGCGTGCTCTACGGCCTGGGCATTCGTTTCATCGGGGCGCAGAACGCACAGCTCTTGACGCAGGCCTTCGGGAGCATGGACACACTCGAGAAAGCGACGCTCGACGAATTGCAATCGACCGAGCAGATCGGGCCGCGCATCGCTGAAAGCACCGTTCGGTTCTTCAGCGAGCAGCACAACCGCGACATCGTCGGCAAGCTGCGCCGCGCAGAGGTCAACCTGAAAAGCGATGCACAACCGAAGCGCACGGGCGGCCCGCTCAGCGGCAAGGCGTTCGTGCTCACCGGCACGCTGCCGAGCATGACGCGTGAGGAGGCTGCGACGCTTATCGCCGCGGCCGGCGGCAAAGTCGCAAACGGCGTGAGCAAGAAAACCGATTACGTCATCGCGGGCGAATCAGCCGGCAGCAAACTCGCCAAGGCGGAACAGCTTGGCGTGACGGTGCTCGACGAAGCCGGCTTACGGCGCTTGCTCGAGCCTTCATAGGTTTAACCAGTCAAGCGTTGCCACTGAGTACCCGCATGGCGAGGACTGACTCAAGCTTACCGAGCTCGCTTTCCCATCCGGCGATCGCTCGATCGGTCCACTCCTTATCGTGCATGGCCTGAATGGTAAGCGTCATTCTGACTGTGCCGCCTTGGAGCTGATGCAACTCGATGACGTGTGAGACGCCGTACGGTTCAACGCCAGGGATGAAGTCGGCAGCGTGCACATAGGCCAGGCGCTGCTGCGGAACGATTTCAATATAGGTGAGATACGCCTCGGTGGTGAGGGGCATGTCGTGCTCGAGCATGAAGGCGACTTGATCGGGATCGACGGCAGTCATCGCGTAACGTAATTCGCCGCCAGGACGCAGGTCGAGCGTGCGCACCGCCACTTTGAACCCGCCGGGACCCCACCACGACTCGATGCCATCTTTCGTGGTCCATAGGCCCCACACGTCCTTTTTGCTGGCGCGATACACTCGCTCGATCGTCAACGTCTTCCGATCCAACCCGCTGTTCTGGCCGCGCTTTGATCGCTCGCTCATCACCTGCTCCTCCGGCGCCTTTGCACGCGCCGCGCTTGTCTCTGCTCGAGGGCCTCGCCGAATGCGTCCAGGCGGGCCATCCATAACCGGCGATATTGCGTGACCCATTGATCCAGCTCTATGAATCGCTCCGGTCGAAGCGCATATAGCCGCTTGTTTCCGGCGGCCCGCGTTTGCACAAAGCCGGCTTCTTCGAGGATTCGCAGATGGCGCGACACGCCCGACTGCTGGATGGCCATTCTCGCGACGAGCTCGTTGACCGCATGCTCCCGAGCGCGCAGCAACTCCACAATATGCAGCCGGGTCGGATCTGCGAGGACCTGGAACGAAGTAATATTCACTATGATGTATATATATCAAAATAGATGTACTACGTCAAGGATTGAACCGGCGTTTAGACCACGCGAGCGAGATAACCGTCGTTCTCTTCCTCGCGCTCGTCCAACCAGTGCAAGGCCTCTTGCAGGTTGCGTGCCACTTCGCTCGCGACGATGCTGTGCTTGTTCTTGTCCAGCAGGTAGTCGGCCGTGAGCCCATGCCAGTACGTGCCGATGGCCGCCGATTGCCGCGGACTGCAGCCCGCTGCGAGCATCGCACCGATGATGCCGGACAGCACGTCGCCCGAACCGGCTGTCGCCAGCAACTCATTACCCGTGAGGTTGACGTACGACGCCTCTTTGGTGGCGATGACGCTGCGCGGGCCCTTGAGCAAGAGCGTGATGTCCAATGCGGAGGCGAACTCGTCGGCCGCTTTGATGCGGTTCACGATGGCGTTGTCGGCATGCTCACCGAGCAAGCGTGCGAACTCACCGTCGTGCGGCGTGAGCACCGCTTTCTTGCCGGCGACGATATCGCTGTGGCCCGAGATCGCGAACAAAGCGTCCGCATCGATGACGAGCGGGCGCGTCGTCTGCGCGAGGAAACGACGTACCACCTCTTGGGTGAGGGGCTCACGGCCAAGTCCGGGTCCGATGACGACAGCGCCGGCATGGCGCGTCATCTCCAGCAGCGCGTTGACAATCGTGCCCGCGTCGTTGGTCTGCGGCCAGGGCACGATGATCTGCTCCATGAGATGGCTGCTGATCGACGTCGAGGCATTCGCCGGACACGCCACGGTCACATAGCCGGCGCCCGCGTGCTGCGCACCAACCGCAGCGAGTGCGGGAGCGCCGACATATTGCGAGCTGCCACCGATGACGACGACTTCCCCGGCGCTGCGTTTATCGGCTTGACGGCTGCGCTGCGGCAGCCAAAAGAAGAACTGCTGCTTGGTCATGACGTGGTAGCGTCCGCCGACGTCGGCGAGGATCGCCAGCGGAATGCCGATGTTGGCGACCCACAGCTCACCAACGTACGATGCCGCGGGATAGAGCAGCATGCCGACCTTCGGCGCAGCCATCGTGACCGTCGCCGTGGCAGTCACCGCCGGGCCGGGCACCATGCCGGAACTGGGGTCGATGCCGGTGGGGATATCCACCGCGATGACTTCGCGACTGGCGATGTTTATCTCGTTCACCCAAGCGCGATACGGTTCGCGCAGCGCGCCGCTCGTGCCGGTGCCGAGCAATCCGTCGATGATGAGGCTAGCCGAGCGCAACCCGGATCGGAAGAATTCAGGCGACTGCTCGCGCAAAAAGCTCAGGCTTGCCCCCAGCGCCTGCATGATCTCGAGCTGCGCGCGGCACAGCTCGTTGCAATCGGCCGACTTGGCCGCCATGTAGATGTCCGGTTCGAAACCCAACTGCATGAGATAGCGCGCCGCCACGAGCGCGTCGGCGCCATTGTTGCCGGAGCCTGCGACCACGGCGATGCGGATCGGGTCGCCGTCGAGCTCGGAAAGAAAATCGCGCGCCAGGTCGGCCACCGCGCGGCCGGCACACTCGGCGAGCACGATGGGTGGTATGCCCAGGTCTTCGATCGTGCGCAGATCGGCGGTTCGCATCTCCGAGGGGGTCAACGCATTCATCGTGCTGCTCTTTCGCCGTAATCGATCGGCTCGCTGACGACACCGCCGCTTGTATCATCCGATTCGAGGATGACGGTCGCAACGGCGTTCTGGCGCGAGTGCGAGATGGTCAGGTGCATGCGGTGCACGCCGCGCAACGCAATGAGGTGGGTTGCCCGTCCGCCCAGATGCACGTAGGGCTTGCCGCTGGGTTCGTGCCGCACGCCGATGAGACGCCAGGGTATGGCGTGACCGAACGCCTTGCGCGTCGCTTCCTTGGCGGCGAACGCGCCGGCCAAGCGCTCGTGCGGGTAGCGGTGGCGTTGTGCGTGCGCGATCTCTTCGGTGGTGAAGATCTTGCGCGAGAATTTATCCAACTGCTGCGGCGAAAAGCGAAAACGTTCGACCTCTGCGACGTCGGTGCCCAATCCGATGATCATCGCGCCGCCTGTGCGGCGGCGCACGCGAACCAGCCGGAGGACTTGCGAACGTCAGGTTGAAGGATGACGCGCCGCACGGCGTCTGTAAACGGGAGGGAAATTCGCTTCACCACCGTGGAAAAAATAAGTCTCGTCCCCATCAACGGCTTTGGAACGGATTTATGCGAACGGCTCGCACCCTGCCTGGAAGAAAGATTCTTCCACAAATTCGCAGT
>JALYZS010000059.1 GCA_030948745.1 Vulcanimicrobiota bacterium
GTTGAGCGCCGCCGGAGGCGTCGTCGCAGCGAGGGGCGGCCTGATGTTCACGCGCGCCGTCGAAGACGGGTTCGCCGTGATCGATCTCCCCGGATTGGCGGGAGTGCGCGGGTACCTCAACAATCAAGAGATCGGTCGCACCGACGCCAAGGGGCGGTTGTTCATCCCGAACCTTCTGTCATACTACGACAACCGCGTAGAGATCGCCGATCAGGACATCCCGATGGACTATGACATCCAGAGCACCGAACAGATCGCGGTCCCGCCGTATCGTGGCGGCGCGATCGTGCACTTTCCCGTGCGCCGCGTGCGCGCCGTCAGCGGCACCGTCGTCGTCGAACGCGCGAGCACCCGCGTCGTGCCCTCCTACGGTCTATTGGAGCTGGAGCAGGGCGGCACGAAACTCGTAGCAGACCTCGGCGAGCAGGGTGAGTTCTACTTCGATAATCTTGTGCCCGGGGACTACCAAGCTCGGGTCGAATACGGTGATCGGTCGTGCGCCTTCATCTTGCGCGTCCCCGAGTCTGGGGAGCCAGTGACCTCGCTGGGGAGCGTCAGCTGCGGCTCAGGGCAGATAGGCCGGGTCAGTCTTTGAAAATGCGGCTCCGGTTGGCAGCGCTCGCTACTTGCCTGGCCGCCTGGGCGTGTCAAGCACCTGCCTTCGGCCAGGCCTGCACGTTCGGAGCGGTGGTCGGCGTGAACTTCGGAATCTACAACCCCTTGAGCGCCGTGGCCAAAAAAGCGAACGGTTCGCTCAAATATACGTGCGCCGGCTTTGTATCGGGTTCGGACAGCGTGACGGTGACTCTGAGCACCGGAAACTCACTGACGTATGCGCGATATATGCTCAATGGTGCCGTGCAGCTCAACTACAACCTCTATACCGACAACGCAACCACAAAGATCTTCGGCGATGGCACGACGCCGGGCACATTCAAGTACGGCCCCTTCACGGCGCCCAATGGCGTCGTCGAGGACGTCCCGGTGTTCGGATTGCTGCCGGCGAAACAAAACGTCACGACTGGTGTGTACAACGACACCATCACTGCGACGATAAACTTCTGATCCCGGAGCGGGTTGCACTGAGTTGCGCGACGGTGTCGTTCACGATTCGGTCTTGCCCTTCACCGACGATGGTTCTGCGCAACACACCGCGGCGGTCGAAGATCAGTTGGGTCGGCCACGCCTGGATCCCGTAGTCGTTCCAAAGCGCGAAGTCGTTGTCGAGCGCGACCGGCCAGCGGACGCCCTGTTCCCGGAAAGAGGCGATCACGTTGGCGGCGTCGCGCTCGTATGCGGTCTCCGGGCTGTGCACGCCAAGGATGACAAGATCGGCGCGGCTGCTGCTGCGATAGAGCGCGCGCAGATTCGGTTCGACATGTTTGCAATTGATACAGCCGAACGTGTAGAAATCGACCAGCACGACTTTGCCGTGCACATCAGATTCGCTCACCCGTCCGTTCAGCCAATGCGCCGAGCGCACGAGCGGCGACAACGCGTCAGCGCGCCCGGGACGCTGGCCTGCCGCGCAAAGCAAGAAGACCATGAGCACGATCACCATGCCGCGCAAAGCCAATTACGGTCCCTCCGTCGACTGCTGGAATACGATCCCGGCTGCCGCCTGGATCATCGGCCTGTGCGTGGCCTACGCTGGCTCGCTGACGGAAAGCTGCATCGCGTGAACGTCCAACGCGCGCAGGCAGTCGAGGATGCGCGCTTCGTCACCGGGCGTTACGGGGCCGCTGAGCATGACGCGACCGGCATGGGCGGTCACGGTGAAGCGCCGCGCTTGCGGCACTGCGGCAGCCAACGCATCTAAGACACGGCGCAACAATCGCTCATCGCGCGCGGCCGGGGTTACGCGGAGATTGCGGTCGAACAAGAAAGCGGCTGAAAGACCGAAGCCGGCGGCGCAGACCAAACCGAGCGCGCCGCGCAGCGCAGCAGAAGACATCGCAGGTATGTGCTACCCACCAGCGGCGACGGCTCAAACCGATCAGCGTAAGGTCGAGCCGGCTCCGCCGTAGCGTCTGACTGCGCGCTCCGCGCCGACGATGAGATCCAAAGCGACGTCCAGCTTGGCGCTTGCCTCGACGTTGAATCGGGCCGCTGCGCTCAGGTCTTTATAGGGTGATTCCCGGGGCCAGCCCGATTTGATGGTCAACCGGCGGCCCATGGCGCAGTCGCCGTTCTCGATGGCTTGCGCCGCCGCGGCGACCGTTGCGGAGCCTAGCGCCACTGCGCGGTCATTTGCGCCGAGCAGGGTTTGCGCCTGTTGCAGGCTAGCCGAGTCGTCCATGAGCGCGAGGTTGGCTTTTGCCAGATCTGTCTCGACGCGCTCGCGGCCTTGCGCGCTGGCATGCGAGCGGAACAGCTGCTGCTCGAGCGCCGCCGAAGTCGAGAGATAGGTGACCTGGCGCTGTTTTGAAGAGCGCACCGCGGAGCGCACAGTCGCAGCCGCCGATTTTGAAAAACTAAGCTGGCTCAAGGCCTCGTCGACCTGCGTGAGCTGGGCCGGACATCCGCCGTGAGGATCGCTTGCGGCGCCGGTGCTCTTGGTGACGAACAAGAACGCACACAGCGCGATGCCGAGCACCGCACAGGCGAGCGCGAACCTGACCCTCTTTGCCATACACGCATAGGACCCAGGGCCGGCGGCGAACATTACATCGCGCAGCGCCGAAAAATGGCTGCTATAGCGCCGCCGTCATGCGAAAAGCGGCAGGTCGTTGGCACAAGGCCACGGGCGTGGGGACGCTGCGGCATGGTATAATGATGTTGGTTGGCCCGGAAGATAACCACATGCGCAATCTGATGCCTTTCGCCGCGATCTGCGCGGCGGTAACGCTTGCAGCGGCCGCTGCCCCTGGCGCTGCCCCGGGCGCTTACCCTGCCGCCGCACTGCGCGCGCAGTCGAAACTCGCGCGCGACGCACTCATGCACCACTTTTCAGACATCGAGCGGCGCTCGCACTTGGCGGTCGCCCTCGAGGAGCGCCTGGATGGCGATGCCTCTCAAGCCGACGTCTCGAACAGGCCGGCGTGGATGACGCTCGCGGATTATGAAGACGATTCGCGAGTGCTTTTCGATCTCAACGCAAGCCTCGTGTTGCAGCTCGCCAGCGGCAAGTATCATGAGCTCGGCGCCATTCGCGGCGCCGACGATACGGTGTATCGGTCGCCGGCCGACGGCACGCTGCAGCCGCTCGCCGTGTATGTGCCCGCGGCGTACGACGCCCGCAAGCCCACGATGCTCGTGGTCTTCCTGCATGGCCGGACGTGGTCGGAAAACGACGTCATCGCCACGCCGACGGTCCGTCAAATCGCGGATGAGACCGGCACGATCGTCATTGCGCCGTATGGGCGGGGTGACAGCCAATACATGGATCCCGCGTCGGCCGATGTCTATGCCGCGCTGGAGGTGGCGGAGAAGGCCTTCAACGTCGACCGCCGCCGCGTCTATCTGGCGGGCCATTCCATGGGCGGCTACGGCGTCTTCATCGTCGGTCCCAGGAAACCCGAATTGTGGGCGGCGATGCTGGCCGCTTCAGGCGGCATGACGAGCGAAACGGTGGATAGCGCGCTGCACGCGCTCCGGAAGACGCCGGTCTACCTTGTCGTGGGCTCGGACGACCCGATCGTGCCGCAGGGCTACATGGCGCACAACGCCCAGCTCCTGCATGACAGCGGCATCGAAGCGCATCTCTACGAGCAACCGGGCGGCCTGCATTCGATCGTCACCATCGCGACTGCGTTCAAGCGGGCGTGGCGCGATATGCTCGCGCACCGGTCCGGCGCGGTCGACCTGAAGCCCGGGACGAACCCGATACCGCGACCGAGCACGCCCGCGGGGAAGCCGACCTGATCACCTCATATCACGTTCGGCGGGTGACACAAAGCCGCAGTTAGGCAGGTCACATAGACAGCTCTCCCCCGCCTGCCCATAGAACGGACGCCTCCCCCTGTGTTTGACTCTTTGCTCAAAGCGGTCTTCGGGAAACGCGCGGCTTACACGCGCCGCTGGCCGCGCTTGATCATGACGGAACCGGCGCGGCTCGGGTTGCCGGATGGCCGCGAGATCCCGGTCATGCTCGTGCAACTTTCCGCCGGCGGCGCACGGCTGCAAAGCGCGGCGCGGTTGAAACCCGGCGAAACCGTGATCCTTTCGGTCGAGATCGGACTCGGGCTTAAGCGCGACATCACGGCGCAGGTGCTGCACGTGCGCAAGGATGCGAAGGGCTTCTACTACACGTCAGGCTTGTGCTTCATCGATATCGACCCGCTGAAGATACGCAGCATCGCCGCGTATATCGCCGACGAACAACAGCGGCGCCGCCAAGGTATGCCCTTAAGCCACACATAAAACGGTTTCGAATCGGGCGGGCGCGGTATGACTGGCAGCGTGACCCCTTCCATCTGGCCGCTGCGCCTCCCAGGACTTCGCCGCAATCGGCGTCGTGTACGCCTTTGGGCGGCAGGATAGCCGAGCTGTGCCTCGCCGATGCTGCGCTTGAGATCTTCCTAATCGCCGCTGTTCTCGTGACCGCAGCGCGCGGCACGCCCCGTGACCATGCAAGGATTGGATAGGAGAGAGGATAATGTTTGGCAGCTTCCATCTTTAAGAGCGCACGAGGAGTGATAGGCATGCCGTGGCCACACCGCCGGATGGTGGCGACGCTGCTTGCGATGCTCGCCATGCTGACAGTGCCGACCGAATCCCACGCCGACCTGCCGACGCTGATCCCGCGCGCGGTGCTCTTCGGCAACCCCGAAAAGGCATCGCCGACGATCTCGCCCGACGGCAGGCTTTTGGCCTACCTCGCACCGGACGACAAAGGCGTGCTCGCCATTTGGGTGCGCAGCATCGGCAAGACCGATGACCGGCTGATCGCCTCAGATCCCGGCCGGCCCATCCGTAACGTCTACTGGCAACCGGATTCGCGCCACGTGCTGTTCGAACAGGACCGCAACGGCGACGAGAACACGCATGTCTACCAGACCGACGTCGACGGTAAGCACACGCGCGACCTCACTCCCTACGAGGGTGTCAAAGCGAGCATCGACTCGGTCGATCCGAAGTTTCCGCACACCTTGCTCGTGGATATGAACAAGCGCGACCGCTCGCTGTTCGACGTGCACAGAATCGATCTGAAGACGGGCGCGGACGAACTCGACGTGCAGAACCCCGGCAACGTGTCGGGGTGGGTGGCGGACAATGGGATGCAGATCCGGGCGGCGCTTGCTCGCAACTCTGACGCGTCGAGCACGGTGTTGGTGCGCGACCAAGTCGGCGCACCCTGGCGCCCGCTCGCGAACTATCCGGCGGACGATGGCTTCGCGGCGCCCCAGGCGTTCTCAGCGGATGACAAATCGCTCTACGTGAGCACGGCGTTCGACTTCAATGCCGCACGCCTGCTGCGCTATGACGTGCAGGCGGGCACCTTCAACGCGGTGGTCTCCGATCCCACATTCGACGTGGGGGGCGTTCTCGTCGACGCCCATTCGCGCGACCTCATCGCAGCGAATGTGCAGCGCGAGCGCAGCGAGTGGGTCGTGCTCGACGACGGCTACGCGGCCGACTTCAACGCCCTGCGAGCGCTGCACGCGGGTGACCTCAGCTTCACGAGCCAAAGCGCCGACGGTCAACGCTTGGTCGTCGCATATGTGGTCGACAACGGTCCGGTGAACTATTATGAATACGATCGCCGCACCAAGACCGGCACCTTCCTGTTCACCTCACGACCGCAGCTCGAACAGTACACACTCGCGTCCATGCTCCCGGTGCGCTACGCGGCGCGCGACGGCATGACGATCCACGCCTACCTCACCTTACCGGCAGGCGTGGCCCCGAAGGACTTGCCGATGGTCTTGTTCGTGCACGGCGGTCCGTGGGCGCGTGACAGCTGGGGTTTCAATCCCTGGGTGCAATGGCTGGCCAACCGTGGCTACGCCGTCTTGCAGCCCAACTTCCGCGGCTCAGTGGGCTTTGGCAAAGCATTCCTCAACGCAGGCGACCGGCAGTGGGCGGGAGCGATGCATGACGATCTGCTGGATGCCAAAGCGTGGGCGGTCGCGCAAGGTTATGCGGACCCCAAGCGGGTGTGCATCATGGGCGGCAGCTATGGCGGTTATGCCACGCTTGCCGCGCTCGCGTTCTCTCCGGCTGCGTTCGCGTGCGGCGTCGACATCGTCGGCCCCTCGAATTTGAACACGCTGCTCGGCTCCATCCCTGCGTATTGGAAAACAGAACGCTCCGTCTTCACCAAACGCATGGGCGAGGACGAGGCTTTTCTGAACGCTCAGTCGCCATTGTTCAAGGCAGACCAGATCACGGCTCCGCTGCTCATCGGGCAAGGCCTGCACGATCCGCGCGTCAACGTGCGCGAAAGCGACCAGATCGTGGCGGCACTACGGGCCAAGCACAAGGACGTCGAATATATCGTCTTTCCCGACGAGGGGCACGGCTTCGCGCGGCCAGAGAACAACCGGCGCTTCATCGCTGCCTCAGAAGCGTTTCTGGCGAAATACCTCGGCGGCCGATTGGAGCGGGTCGCGCCATCGGAAGCGGTCGACGCCTTCGTGAAATGAACGCCTCAGGGCCGGCGTGCCAAGAACAAAAACTCGTCCTGGCGCTGTTCGAATGTTTCCGCGTCCAGCGCGAGCGCGCGCAGCCGCCGCTCGAGCGTCTCGAGGAATTCATGCCGGCGCTCTCCCACGACCATGCGGATCTTCTCGCGCGAGCGTTGATAGCCGACGAAATCAGCCACGCTGCGTTTCAGCACGAATGAGGAGATGCGTTTCTCACCCTGCACAAAGATCGGCGGCGGATTTCCAACGCTGCTAACGTCACCCGCAGCCGGCGACACAGAGCGCCAGAAGGCATCCCAATGGCCCGCGTGTTCGTCGGCGTGATCGCGTGACCGGACGGCGGCTTCCTCTCCGAACCATTCATGGATCAGGTCCTCGACCGCCAGCGTATATGGATCGTCACGCGCTGCGTGCTTCCAAAAGATCGCGAGCGCGCCACCACGCCGTAACACTCGAGCGCACTCACCGAATGCACGCTGGGCGTCGAACCAATGGAATGCCTGCGCGCACGAGACGAGGTCGAATGACCCATCATCGAGCGGCAATTGCTCGGCTCGGCCGAGCACGAAATGGGTGGCGAACCGGCGCTCGAGCTCGCGTCTGGCCACCTCGATCATTCTCGGCGCGACGTCCACGCCGCAGACGGCGAAACCACGTTCGAGGTAGGGCAGCATGCCCAACCCGGTGCCGCACGCGAGATCGAGCACCCGTGCGCCGGCAGGCAGGCGCGCATAGTCCAGGATGTTGTCGAACAGCGCGGTCGAGTAGGCTGTGCGGAAACGAGCGTAATCGACCGCCAACGAGTCGAAATCCGAGGGGATGCCGGGGGCCACGCCGCAGCACTGCGCCGGCCAGCTTCAGGTGCCCTTTTCAGCGCCGATATAGTGGATGAGTTTGATGTAGAGCGCCGGCTTGGTGTGAAGCCGGCTAGGGTCGCCATACACGACGTACAGCTCGTTGAAGCGCAGCTTGCGGTAGTACGCGAACGACACATTCGTGGCGCGCGTATCGTCCGAGAAGCCGGAAAACGGAATCCCTCCACCCATGATGCGGCGTGCACCGAGTGAGACCGAGGAGTCGTGCCCGAGCTGGTACGACCACGCGGCGCGCTCTAACCATTGCGATTTCACCGCGCCGTCATCGCCGCGGAAGTAGGTGTTATCGGCTTCGAGGTTGAGCGTTCCCCGCTGCGTGAAGGGCAGCGCGGTGTGGCTGAAACCCGAGTGCAGGTAACCATTCACATAGCGGCCCCAGTTGAATGACGCCCCGCTCCCGTTGGCGGTGCCGCTGCGATACGAGACGCCGATACCGTTCTGATTGAAGTACTGTAGGCTGCCGTTGGCCAGCATGAGCGTGTCGGCACCGGCCGTGACGTTGAACCGGAACTCGGTGCGCGTGCGCACGTCCAGCGAGCTTCCCACGTCCATCTGGTTCACAGCGCCCAGCGAGTCATGGTAGACGTTCAGGTTCTGGTTGAAGGTGACGCTTTGAATGGGCGCGTTCGCCTTGAAATCGATCTCGCGGAAGCCGAACACGGAATAGCCCTTTATGTCCGGATGCTCGGTAAAGCCGTCGGCGGGTGAGTATTGCGGCCCGTTCTCATGCAGCGCCGCGAACAACCCATCCTTGGGGCCGTACAGATTGAACCCCGCCTCTTTCCAGGTCGCCTGGGCCGGATCGGTCACGAGCGTGCCGACCTGTGCCGCGTAGGTCGCGTACAGGTTGAAGTTGTGGTTGTTCCCGCCGACGATCTGCGCCAGCTGCGTGCTATCGTGCAAGCCCGGCATGTCGACCCCGACGTGCTGTGTGAAGATGTTAAAACGGTTATCCTTGGTGCCCCACAGGAGCGCCTGCGCAGCATCCGTGCGGCCCACGCCGACCGCGTCGAATGCGCCGAAGCTGAACTGCCCCTGCGTGCCTACGATTGCGTAGCCGTCGCGCGGCGTCGGGATGTT
>JALYZS010000100.1 GCA_030948745.1 Vulcanimicrobiota bacterium
CGAGCGCGAGCACGTCAGAGATAAGCGGCTGCAGCTGCAGCGCTCCCTCGACCAACAGCGTGCGAGCCGCACGCACGTCCGCGGGTGTGAAGTGGAAGCTGCCCAAAAGCGTCAGCTCGTCGTAGTGCACGCGCGTCGCGTCCAGCGTCACTTCTGCTCGGTCCGGCAAGCCGCTGAACAGCAGCGTTCTGCCCCCGGGGGCGGTCAGCGCGATCGCGTCGCGCCATGATTGCACGGTGCCTCCACAGTCGATGACTGCGGGAAAGGCCGCCTCAAGCGCCGGTTCCGTGGCGGAGAAAACGGCCTGCGACCCCATGTCAGCCGCGATCTGCATGCGTCGCTGATCGTGGGCGATCACGGTCGCCGTCACGCCCGCGTGGCGTGCGTAGCCCAGATGCAAAAGTCCGATGCTCCCCGCGCCGATGATGGCGACTGCGGTGGGGGAAGAACGGGCCGGCTTGGCATTGCGCAGCACTTCCCAACCGTGGACCACGCACGATAACGGCTCGAGGAACGCCGCCTCGACGTAATGCAGATCGGCTGGTTTTGGAAAAAGATTGCGCGCCACCACGCGGGCCGGGAGGCGCAAGAAGTCGGCGTAAGCACCCAGCGCCATGTCGTCGGTCAGATGAGAGCAGAGATTTTCCCCACCGGCCAGGCAGCGCTCGCACGCGCCGCATGGCGCGGTGGGCGTCCACATGACGGGATCGCCCGGACGGAAGTCCGAGACCCCTTCCCCGACGGCGGCCACGTCGCCCGATCCCTCGTGCCCAAACGGTCCGAAGCGCAGCTTGGGATGACCGCGACGATAGGTCTTGAGATCCGTGCCGCAGGTGAGCGCCGCGCGCACACGCACGATCACCTCGCCGGGCGCCGGCTGGGGGGTCTGCGTATCGCGCCAGACGATCGTCTTGGGCGCCTCGAGGGTGGCTTGCCGCACGGCGCTAGATCTCCCACTCCCATGGATTCCAGATGACCGTGACCGCGTGCGCCGGCTTGAACCCTTTGAGATCGCGGTTGACGACGCTCACCCGGTTGATGAACCAGACGAAGACCGCGGGCTGTTCCTCGGCGAGGATGTTTTGAATGGTGTCGTATGCCTTCTTGCGATAGGATTGGTCGTAGGTGGTGCGCGCGGTTTTTTCGGCCCGGTCCAGTGCCGGATCGCAGAAATGATAGATGTTCTGGCCGGCCGGCGGTATCTGATCGCACATCCACAGCGTGGCGTCGTCAGGATCGACACCGCCCGCCCATCCGAAGAATGCCACGTCGAACTTGCTTCCCTCGAGGATGCCGCCTGCGCCGTAGCTTGCGAAATACAACGGTGGCGCGTATTCTTTGATCGACGCGTCGACCCCGACGCTGCGCCATTGCTGCTGCACGATCAGCTCGACCTTGCGCGTTGTGCCGCCGCCCGTATTCGCGACCATCTGCAGTGCTAAGCGCTCGCCATGACGGTAGCGGAATCCGTCAGGCTGACGCTTCCACCCCGCCGCGTCGAACAAAGCGCGCGCGCGTGACGGGTCGAAGGGATAGGTACGGACCGCCGGATTGTATGCCCACAAGAAGGGCGGCTGATCGCTGTTGGCTGGACTGTGGACCCCACGCACGACTTGGCGGATGATCGTCTGCCGGTCCATGGCATACGTCAACGCTTGGCGTACGCGCTTGTCGCGCAGCACCGGGCGTTCCTGGTTGAGGGCGAGCTGAGCAAATGCCGTGAAGGGCGTGATCGTGACGTGCATGCCGGGCAGGCTGCGGTATGTATCGATATATCCCGGGTCCCCGGCGCGCTCCATATCGATCTCATGCGTGCGCAACTGGGTGACGATCGTGTTCTGATCGGGGATGAACTTGACGTCGATCCGCTTCAGTTTCGGAGGGCCGCGCCAATAGCGCGGGTTGGCGACCAGCTCCAGTTGGCTGCCATGATCGTAGCGCGCGACCTTGAAAGGTCCGATGCCGACCGGGTGGTCGTTGTATGGCACCCGGTTGACGTCAGCATAGCCCTGCAGCACGTGTTTAGGCAAAATGTTGAGCACCGTCGGTGCCATGGAGAAGAAATTTGCGACGAACGGTGCATAGACGCGGCGCAGGTGGACGATGATCGTGAAGTCGTCTTTTTTGTCGATGCGCTCGATCAGCTCGTAACCCTGCCGGCTGCCGACATTGTTGCGCTTGTTCATCACTTGTTGCCAACTATAGGTGACGTCGTCAGCGCCGAACGGCTGACCGTCGTCCCAGCGCACGCCCTTGCGCAAGTGATAGGTGATGGCCAAGCCATCTTTGCTGATGTCGCCGTTCTGCGTCGTGGGGACCTCGGTTGCCAGTTCCGGCACGAATTCGTTGCGGTCGTTCCATCGGAACAGGTAGCCTGCCCAGAACATCGAGAGGTCGGCCTCGATCTGCTGATTGCCGACGAACGGGTTGAGGGTATCGGGCTCCGTCAGCTCTGCCATCCGCAGGACGCCGTGCTTGGTCCACGCGTTGCTCTGCTGTCCGGGCTGTGAGCTCGTCGTCACCTTGGAACACGCGACCAGCGAGGAGAAAACGAGAACCAGGACGGCGGCAAACGCGATCCTGCAGCGCATCAGTCCCACTCCTCGGCGACCCGGACGCCAGCGGCGCGTTCGTAGAGCTCCGCCACGGCGCTGTAGTCTTGCGAACCGTGGCCTTCGCCGGAGACCGTCGTGTATAACTGATAGGCGAGCGCCGACGCCGGGGCGGGCACAGACATCTGCTTTGCGGCATCGAGCGCGGCGGTCAGATCTTTGCGCAGCAGATCCAACGCGAACCCGCCGCGATGGTGATCCCGGAACCACGCCGCTGGCAACCAATGCTCGAGCAGGTAGTTCGCGCCCGTGGCAGTGCCGATCACCTGGCGCAGCAGCGCGATGTCGGCGCCTGACTTCTTTGCAAACACGAGCGCTTCGACATCGGCGATCATGACGCTGGCGATGATCATCTGGTTGACGAGCTTGAAGGTCTCTCCCATGCCCGCCGGCCCGACGTGGGTCGGTCTACCCATCGCGCGAAGCACTGGTTCGCACTGCGCAAAGGTTTGTGCCTCGCCACCGGCCATGATCGTGAGATCGGCGGTCTGCGCTCGAGCCGGGCCGCCCGACACCGGCGCGTCGAGCATCCAACGACCTTTTTCTTTGAGCCGCTCGTGAAACGACCGCGAAGCCACGGGCGAGATGGTCGACATGTCAATGATGCCTGTGCCCGGTGATAGCCCAGCGGCGATGCCGTCAGCTGCGAAGAGCGATTCCTCTACTTGCGGCGCATCCGGCACCATCGTGATCACCACCTGCGACTTGGCTGCGACAGACGCTGGGGCGCCCTCTTCCGATGCTCCGAGCGCCAGCAGGTTGTCGATACGCTGCCTCTTGTGGTGGACGCAGACGTGCACCCTGAAACCCGCACGTAGTAACGCCGCTCCCATGGGCTCCCCCATGGCACCGACCCCCACGAGTCCGACGTCGTGTATGGGTCGCATTGCTTAGTAAGACTGCGTCAGCGTCAACGTCAATGCCGCGCCTTGCAGGGAATACGCATTCGTCAAAGCCGGACCCGCCGGTGTGGGATAGGGCGTGCCCGCATTGGCGAGGGTGAAGAGATTGCTGTATTGGTTTGTGATGTTCCGGCCGGTCAGCGCGAGACGTGTATGTCCGAACGCCCTCGTCACGCCTGCGGCAACGGTCGCATACTGCGGACGGTTCAGCTCGTTGTTCGTGCTCTCGTACGCTGCCGCAACGAAATAGTTGAAGTTGGCCGCCCCACGGCCCGTAAGACTCAGCTGCGCTTTGCGGGGTGGAATGCCTTGAAACTGCTGGCCGGCGACCACGTTGGGCGCCGATGGATCGAAGGCGAACGGATTGTTGATCGGATACGCGATGCTGACACCATAGGCGGCGTGCATTGTGAGTCGCGAGCTCAGCGGTTTGTCCATGCGCAGCTCGACGCCTTTGTAGACGACATTGCCGAGATTGGCGAGGAACAGCAACGCGCCGGTCGCATCGGTCGTGAAAAATATTGGGCTGCGTAGGTTGGTCCAGTAGAGGTTCACCACTCCGCGCGCGGCGAGCGGATCCTCGCCGAGGCGGCGTTCATAACCCAGCTCGTATTCCGTGGTGCGCTCTGCAGTGAGCGTGGGATTGAAAACGCGCTCTGCCAGCAGCGGCGCGCGAAAAGCAGTGCCGATGGAAGCGCGATACACCTCGCCGGGCGCGGGGGTCCAGACCGCCGCCAACCGTGGATCGATGGATCGTCCAAAGGTGTCAAACGCGCTCGCGTAGGCCGCCGCAGTCAGCTGCAGCTTCCGGCCTGCGCGCCAGTCGTAGCGGCCGACAAACGAGCGCCCGGCTTGTGTTTGGGTCGCGGGGCCGGGCGCTAGCGGTGCGGCGGCGGTGAGGGTTTCGCGGCGCACGTCATAAGCAAACGTGAGCGAGCCGTTATCAAGGTCGCGATTGTACTGGATCGAATCGTCGAGCACCCGATCGCGTTGATTGAACAGATAAGGATTACCGAGCGCCTCCACATCGGCGGGCACCGACTGCGAACCGATGCTTGTCTCATGCCGCGCGATGAGTGAAGCGGCCGCTGCACCGCTGCTCGTGCGAGAGCCAAGCGGCAATTGCGCATCGATGCCAAAAGCGGGCGCTATCGTTTGCGCGCCAGCGTCGGGCAACACCGTGAAGAGCGCGTTCGACATGCTATGCGTCGCGAAGTCCGGCACCGCAAGAGGCGCAGAGAGGTCGCGGAACGCGACGACGTTGCGATAGGTGGCTTCGATGAAACCGTCGCCGCTGCCCAAAGCATACCGGAGTTTGGCTAGCGATGAATCTGCCAATATGGTGCTGCTGATCGTGGCAGCTGACCCGGTTCGATCATCGGTCACAGGGTAGTTGTGCACCTGGCCGCTGGTCGTGTAGCGATGGAGCGACAGCGCGTAGCCGAGACGTCGTGACGTTCCGGTTGCCTGCACGGTTCCGCTCAACGTGCTGAAAGAGCCGGCAGAAAAACGCAGCAAACCGTGCGGCTGCTTTGTCGGATCGATGGTCCTAAAATTAATCGCACCGCCTTGGGTGTTCGCGCCGACCAACGACGACGGACCGATGCCGTAGACGACTTGCACGTTTTGGAA
>JALYZS010000136.1 GCA_030948745.1 Vulcanimicrobiota bacterium
GCGCATTGCTGCTTTCATCATCAAACGATGCCGTTCGATGAGCGCATCTGGTATTAGCTAACCTTTCGGCTAGTTATCCCGGACGGAAAGGTAGATTGCCTACGTGTTACTCACCCGTCTGCCGCTAACACTTCATCTGTATTGCTACAAAGTGGTGTCCGCTCGACTTGCATGTGTTAGGCACGCCGCCAGCGTTAGTTCTGAGCCAGGATCAAACTCTCCATAAACATTTGCGACGACACGAGACCGTGAGATCTCATGCGCCAAACCTTTACGAGCTGCTTGCGGCTCTTTAGCTTGCCTCGCGCGATCGGCTGGCGATCATATTGCGCGCGGCTTACAGCATCAGGGGGGCTAAATCCATGCCTGATGAGGGCCCGGTCTTGCTCCGGACATTTATTGACTGCTCCCATATTGAGCGAGCGAAAATAATAAGACCGGCACTAAGCCGGCCCCATGAATTCACTCTATGGGACCCACGAATTTATTCGCGTTTGCGCTGTTTAGTTTTCAAAGAACAGGCTTCCATAAGAAGGCCTCCACGAGGTCTATCTTTCGTGCATCCAAATGAACGCACCTGGATATTCGCCACGCACGACATTCTACCACCGGGGTTCGGCAGAGTCAAGGCGCATGAAATAAGGGCCCTGGCGCCCGGGGCGTGTCCCGTTTTAGGACGAAACGGTCAGCTTTTAGCGGCCTAACGGCTTTCGCCGCAGACCACGTAGACGTCAGCGGTGACGCCCGGCTGCACGAGATTGCCGCAACTGTTGCGGGCCTGCGCCACGTTGGGCGGATTCTCGTTGCCGGCTTGCATGGCGATCGATCCGGCGATGATCATGATCTCTGCGGGCCGCACTGCGATGCCCTCGATCGTCTGTCCCCGGAACCCGTTCTTGCTGAGCTCGAGGCGATACGAGCCGGGGCCTAAGCCGTCGAGTCTGAAAACTCCATCTTTTTTTGTAAACGACGTCGCGACCGCCTTGGTTCCATGAAGGCTGAACGCGGACGCGCGGACCTCGGCGAGCGGCTGGTTGTTGTGAGCGTCGACGACGCGCCCCCGGATCGCCGCGGTGTTCTGCGCGTCCGTGTGGGTCGCAAGCGCCGCCAGCGCCATAGCGACGATCCCGAGAATTGCAATGAAGCGTAGCTTGTTCATGGGCTCAGTCCTCCGAATGCCCTGTACCCTATCGCCTGCCCGCCGATACCTCGCCCCTGTGACGGCGGTCACTGGGTTTGGGCGGACATTTACGGCGTGCCGATATCTTCCTTTAGATGACAGCGATTACCAACGTCCAGGCTCCGCCCGGGGTCACGCTGCCAGACGGCGGCAGACATCTCGCCGCGCTGCTGGAGCGCGGCTTAGGTTTGTCCGCCAACGCGCACAATATCGCGGCGTTCATCGACCAGTGCGGCCATCGCGCGAAGGGCCTTGGCATTCCGGAGGACGCGTACTACGAGATGCTCGCGGGCGACGGCCCATCGGCGCGCACCGAATGGATGGCCATCGCACCGGCGCTGACCGTCGGCGAGACATTTCTCTTTCGTGACGCAGCGTTATGGCGTTTGATCGAGACGACGCTGTTGCCGAATATCGCGAGCCTCGCGCGGCCGCTGTGGTTGTGGAGCGCAGGCTGCTCGACGGGGGAAGAGACCTACACACTGGCGATCGTCGCGCGTCGCGCGCTGGCAGAACACGGCTTTTCGATCTTGGGCACCGACGTGAATCCGAAAGCCGTCGCCGCGGCACGTGTGGGCGTGTATACACCGTGGTCACTGCGCGGGCTGCAGAACATCGAACATGACGGCCTCATCGTCAGCGGCACGCAGACCGTTCGCGTGCATGACGAGGTGAAGAACAACGTCCGCTTCGAGGTGCACAACCTCAACGACCCCAGCGCATATCCACCGGCCGGCATGTCATGCTTCGAGTGCATCCTGTGCCGCAACGTGTTGATCTACATGACCGCCAGCGCCAAGGCCGCCGTCATCGCCAGCCTCGCAAGTTGCCTCGCGCCAGGCGGTGTCCTCATCTTGGGTCATGGCGAAGCAGCCGGCATCGAGCTCGGCGGCCTCGTGGTCGAGCGCCACGACGCAGGCGTCGTCTACCGCAAGCAATGCGCACAGCTCGTGCCGGCGAGCCGTCCGCTCGCGCAAGCGCCGAAGAACGCTGCGCGTAAGCATGCGAGACCGGCGGGCAAGAGTGCTCAGCCTGGGCGCGCGGCGCGAGGGGCAGCCCCGCGTCAGGCGGGGCCGGTGTCGCGAATCGATGCAACGGTTGCCGGCGCCCGAAGCCTCGAACCAGATCGCGTTGCATCAACGCCGAGCGCGCACCAAAAAATGCTCGCGAGCGAGATGCTCACCAAGGCGCTGCGACACGCGCGCGCGGGCGAGAACGCTGTGGCGGAGCGGCACGCGCACCACGCGATCGCGCTCGACCCGCTCAATCCCGATGCATACGTCCTCATCGCGGCCTTGTCTGCGGCGCGGGATGCTTTCAAAGACGCGGAGGCGACGTTGCGGCGCGCTTTGTTCTTGGACCCGGCGCACATCCCGGCGCTGTGGCAGCTCGGCGCGCTCTACCGACTGACGAACAAGCAACGCCAGGCGACGTATACTTTCGCCCGACTGCTGGCGCGACTCGAAGGCCTGCCGCCGGACAAAGAAGCTTTGCCGTTCGACGGCCTGACAGTCGACGAACTGACGGCGCTGCTGCGTGCGGCGTTGGGCGAGGCGACGCATGTCTAACGCAGCCCTAGCACATGCTGAGAGCGAGTTGCCGTTGCAGTTCTCGCATTCGCACCTGCTCGCGCGGATCGACCGCTTCACGCTTGCCATTCCGATCGGCAGCGTGATCTCGATCCACGAAGCGCCGCTCATCTTCCCCGCGCCGTGCGCGCAAGCCGGGATCATGGGCGCGATCCGCTTCCAAGGCATCGCCGTACCGGTGTTCGATCTGCGCCGCAGCCTGCGCTTACCGGCGCAAGCCTTGCGATACAGCGACCGCCTCGTGCTGCTCGACGTCGGCGTGCGCATCATGGCCGTGATCGTGGACGATGTGCTCGAGTTCGCGTCGCTCGATCCCGGCAGCATGACGCCCGCAGACGAACTTTTCGGCGATACGCCGGTCAACGGCAAGATCATCGCGGGCATTGCCTGCGCTCCGCAGCTGTGCGCGATCATCGATCCGCAGGGTTTGGTGCAGCCCGACGTTTGGGATGCGGACACGATCCAATCGGTCTTCGAGCAACCGGTGTCCGACGACCCAGCGTGGGCGGCGCGCACCGCGCTGCTGGCGGAAATCCCCAAGCCGGGGCAGATCAGCGGCGTCGAAGCGGCGATCTTCCAGATCGCGCAACAACGGTTCGGCGTTCCGCTGGAAGCGATCATCGAATTCTTCACCGACGCAGTCCACTCGCCCATCCCGATCCGTACGGGCGTCGCGGTGTCGTTGCTCAACCGGCGCGGTGAAGCGATGATGCTGTTCGATCCACGGCCGATCCTGGGGTTGCCTCCTGCGCCGCTTCCGCAGCGCGTCGACGGCATCGTGCTCGGCGGCGACCACTGCAAGATCGCTTTACCTGTCGACCGGCTGGAGGGCCTCGGATTGTTGCCGCGCTTCGATGCGAGCATCAAGCCCGGACGCTTCTGTCTCTCCGTCCACCCGAGTGACCGCGGTGCCGTCCTGCTCTTGGACGTCGCTGCATTTTTGCACAGCGCGCAATCGGCGTTCGCGGTTCATCCCGCGCCTACCGTGAACGCCACCGCTTGACCTGAGGTATGCATCCAATGAACGGGACCCTGACAACCTTGCACGACAAGTTCTTCAAAGAGAAGACGATCAGCCGGCGCATCTGGAGCATGATGCTGTTGCTCGGCTTGATCGTGGCTGCCCAAATCGTGCTCGCGGTGACCTTGCCGCGCATGATCCTCGACCGCGAGCGGGCGATCATCGACAGCCTGGAACCGGTAATCGTCACGTCGACAGACGTCCGGCGCGACGTGCTGAGCATGATCGGCGGCGCCGCGCAGTGGGGCCTGACCGGCAAGAGCACCGACCTCGCGATGTACCGTTACGGCCTCGCCAGCCTGCCCAACGACATCACCACGCTGAAGATGGTCGGCGCGACCAACAAAAACCGCGAGCTCGACGACAAGATCGACGCGCTGGCGCAAGCCGCGCAGGACGAATTCAGCACCGTGCAGGCCATCGTGTCGGGCGCCGACGTCAACACCGCCCACATCCAAAAGCAGGTCGCAGCCGGCATCGTCGATGAGCGCGACAAGCTCTCCCGATTTTTGACTGCGCAGCGCGAATTGCGGGAAGCGGTAGAACGTGAGCGCGCGAACCGCGAGCGCCAAGCCTCCGATCTCATGTACTTGATGATGGCGTTGCTCGTGCTCTCCGCCTTGGGCGTCGTCGGCATCGCGTTCTACGTGGCGAAAAAGAACGTGGAGACGGTGAGCGGAGCGGCCCGCGAGCTGTCCGAAGTATCGCATTCCATCGCTGCCGGAGATTTCACGAGCCGTGTCGATCTCAAGACCGAAGACGAGCTCGAGACGCTTGGTGACGCGCTCAACAACATGGTCGAAAAGCTCGGTGCCTCGCTGCAGCAGGTGCAGAGCACGGTGAACGAGTCGACCGTCGCCGTCATGCAGATCGCTACGACCGCGCAGGAGCAGGAACGCATGACCACCCAGCAGTCGGTGGCCATGAGCGAGATCTCGCAGACCATTCAAGAGCTCAACTCATCCTCGCAGAACACCGCTGCGCAAGCCGAGTCGATCTCCGGCAAGTCCCAGGAAAGCGCAGAGATCGCGCGGCGCGGCAGAGCCGATGTCGAAACGAACGTCTCCATGATGCTCGCGTTACGCGACCGTTTCCGCCAGACGAGCGACCGGATCGCGCACCTCTCGGAGCAGATCGCGCAGATCGGCACCATCACCCGCACCGTGGCCGACTTCGCGGCGCAGACCAACCTGCTCGCGCTCAACGCGGCGGTGGAAGCGGCGCGAGCGGGCGAGCAAGGCCGTGGTTTCGCCGTCGTCGCAGCCGAGATCCGCAAACTGGCTGACCAGAGCAAGACTGCGACCGAGCGCATCGACGCATTGACGCGTGAGGTGCAGCGCGCATCCGACGAATCGGTGATGGCGATGATCGAGGGCAGCCGCAACGTCGACGAAAACGCGAGCCATGCGGCACAGACAGGACAAGCGATCGCGGAGATCATCGAGACCTTGCAGCACACGGTCGATTCCATGCAAGAGATCGCGCTGGCGGCGAAACAGCAGTCCCATAGCATCGAGCAGGTGACGCAAAGCATCACCGGCGTCAACGCGGCGATGCGCGATGCGGTCTCGGCGACCGGCCAGACGCAAGAGGCGACGCAACGGCTCAACGACCTCGCGCTTGGCCTCAAGCACATGGTCGCGGCGTACCGCATCTGATGCGTGTCCGTCACCAGAGCCGGTAGCGTGGACGCATCGCCGAGCGAGCTGGCTGAGCTCAAAAACGTCTTCCGCGCGGAGTGCGAAGAGCATCTGGCCGCGCTGGACGCGTTGCTGCTGAAGCTCGAGCAATCGCCGCAGCACACGCCGACATTGCAAGAAGCGTTCCGGCGCGTGCACAGCGTCAAAGGCGCCGCTCGAATGGTCGGCTATGCCGGCTTAGAGTTGCTCGCCCACACCTTGGAGACCATGCTCGCAGGCGCGCGTGACGGTCACCATGCGTTGTCTGCAGCGTCCATCGCCGCCCTGTTCGAAGGCGTCGACGCGATCGGGGACCTGCTGCGCAGCGACACCGGAAGAAGCGAGACCGAGTCGCGTGTGCGAGCCGCACTCGAGCGCGTTGGCATGCTCGGGGCGGGCAGCTCCGGCAGCGTCACGATCATCGACCGCGCGGCTCCAGCCGCTCCCGAGGTGGCGCAACCGCTCTCCGGCGACGTCATACGTGTGAGCGCGCAGAAGATCGATGCGCTGCTGGGGGCTCCGAGCGAGTTGTTGCGCGAGCACGTCAGCGAGGAATACGAGCTCAAGGAGCTCAGTAGTCTGCTCGACACGATTTTCGATTCCGCTGATGCGGTTCGCGCGCATAACGATCCGCAGCGACGCGTCGTCGCCTTGGACCACGCCCTTGCGGTGACGGTGAAACGACGTGACCTCACGCGCGCGCTCCTCAACCGCATCGCCGAACGCAACCTACGGCGCGCCCGGTCCCTCGAAGAGCTGCGGCACGGCCTGTCGGGATTGGGGATGTTGCCGCTGCAGACGGTGCTGGCAGGCATGCCGCGCTTGGTGCGCGATACCGCGCTCGCCCAGGACAAACGCGTCGAGCTGCAGGTGAGCGGCCAAGAGATCGAGATCAGCAAAGCGGTGCTCGACCGCCTCATGGAACCCTTGATCCAACTGGTCAAGAACGCGATCGCGCATGGCATCGAGACGCCCGAGCGTCGCGTCGCACGCGGCAAGAAACCGACGGGCACCGTGCGCATCAGCGTGAGCACGGGCACGGCGAGCGCGACGATCTGCGTCGAGGACGACGGCGAAGGCGTGGACGCCGCGCGCATCCGCGAAGCGATCATCGCCGACAAATACGTGACGCGCGCCGAAGCCGATGCACTGCCCGAGAACAAGCTGCTGCAGTATCTGTTCAAGCCCGGTTTTTCCACCGCCGAACGTACCGATTCGATCAGCGGCCGCGGTGTCGGCCTTGATATCGTGGCCGAACGCGTCACCCAACTGCGCGGCAACTACCGCGTCGAGAACGTCGCCGGCCGTAGCTTCCGCTTTTACCTCACCGTGCCGGTGAACTTGCTGTGGTCGTCCGTGCTCTCCGTGCGCTCGGGCAAGATCGAGACGTGCGTGCGCTTGAGCGATGTCGGCGAAGCGCTGCTTTTGCGCGCGAGCGACGTGGTGCACCTCGATGGCCATCTATGCGCGACCGTGCGCGGTGAGACCATGCCGCTGCTGCCCTTGTCGTTCATCGGCGGCGGAGATGGGGAGATCACGTTCGGACTGGATGGGCACGTGACAGCCCTGCTCGTCGAGTATGCGGAAAAGCGGGCCATGTTCGTCATCGACGAGCTCAACGGCGTGAGCGATGTCATCATCCGTAGCCTGCCCAAACCTTTGGGCCAGCTGCCTGGCGTCGCCGGGTACTGCATTCTTTCTTCCGGTAACCCGGTGTGCGTGCTGGACGGCGAACACATCATCAATGCCGCGCACGAGCACAACGCCGCCGGACGCGTGCGGCACGTGGAGCCGAGCGCGAAGCGATCGCTCCTCATCGTCGAGGACTCGCTCACGACACGCACCTTGCTGCGCAACATCATGATCAGCGCGGGCTACCAGGTTGACACAGCGGTCGACGGTGCGGACGGCTGGCTCAAGGCGCAAGAGCACGCCTACGATTGCATCGTCAGCGACATCGAAATGCCGAACATGAACGGCTGGGAGCTGTGCGCGCGGGTGAAACGCGAAATGCGCCTAGCGGAGACGCCCTTCGTGCTCATCACATCGCTCTCCAAAGATGAAGAGCGCCGCCGTGGCCTCGAGCTTGGCGCCGACGCCTACATGGTCAAGGGCTTGTTCAACGAGCAGGAATTGCTCGAAACCGTCGAGCGGCTCGTCGCTTGACCAAGACCCGCTGGGCTCGCGTCCTCATCGTCGAGAGTTCGGCCAGCGAAGCCAGCCTGCTCGTGGATGGCATCAGCCGCGACCAACGCCTCGCCGTCGCGGGCGTTGCGTTGAGCGCGAGCGAGGCAGTTTCGCTGAGCGAGCGCCTCAAACCGGATGTCATCACGGTCGACCTCATGTTGCCGGATGAAACCGGCTTGGACGTCATTTTGCGCATCTTGCGCAAGCAATACGTCCCGATGATCGTGGTCAGCGCTCCCGCCCTGGACGGCACCTCCAACCTCGGGTTCCGGGCGCTGCTCGCCGGCGCAGCAGATATCGTGCCCAAGCCGCGTGATGGCAGCGTCGGCCTGGACGAGTTTTTCAACGACCTCAATGAGCGCATCAGCCTGCTCGCGGCCGCGCAAGCGGTGCCGACCCATCCTGCGGCTGCGCTGCGAGGCCAGCGCGGAAAAGCGCACGCCAATGGCTCGAGCGTCGACTGTGTGGTCGTGGGCGCTTCGACGGGCGGCCCGACCGCACTCGTCGAGCTCCTCAACGGGCTGGGCAGCGATTTCCCCGCGCCGGTCGTGATCGTGCAGCATATCGCGGCACCGTTCGTCGAGGGATTAGTGCGCTGGCTGAATCAGGAGACGCCCATTCCGGTTGAGCTGGCGAGGGATGGTGAGCGCATGCGGCCGGGCTGTGCCTACATCGCGCCCGCGTCGGCGGATCTGGTGTTGCGGCCGGATGCCAAGCTTTCGGTTCGCCCAGCGACGCCCGGCCGCGCGCATATCGCGCCTTCAGCGGACGCGCTGTTCGATTCGGCCGCCGATATCTATCAGGGCCGCTGTGCCGGCGTTCTGCTTTCAGGCATGGGGAAGGATGGCGCGGCGGGTCTTCTCAAAGTCCGCTCGAAGGGTGGGAAGACCTTTGCACAAGATGAGCGTAGCTGCACGGTATTCGGCATGCCTGAAGCAGCAGGGCTCCTGGGAGCCGTGGAATCTTTCTCTGACCCGCGCACAATAGCGGTGAATCTCCGAAAGCTTTTCGAAAAATCTGAAAGGATCGCCGGGTGAGCAAAACTCTTTTGCTCGTTGACGACAGCGTCACGCAATCATTTCATTTAAAGTTAGCGATGGTTCGCGCCGGCTTCAAAGTGCTGACCGCTGCCGATGGACGGTCCGCCCTCAAAACCCTCGCCTCCGAGCCCGTGGACGTGGTCTTGGCCGACGTCATCATGCCGATGATGGACGGCTATGAGCTCTGCCGTCAGATCAAAGACAATCCCAAGCTTGCGAAAACGCCCGTGGTGCTCATGAGCGCGCTCGGGGAGACCACCGACACGTATTGGCGCAAGCACGCCGGCGCGGATCTCTATGTGGCGAAGACGGCGGATGCGAGCAAGCTTGTGAAGACGATCGAGGACCTGCTCGCCGGCACCGTTGCCCGCGGGGAAGATGGTTAACCCGCGCCCTTCTCCGGTTCGAGCGAGCGCTTGAGCGACGTGCCCCAGTGCAGCTTCCGCTCCAGGGTCTGGAAGAAATAACGTTCACTGAGCAGCACGAACTCGATGGGATGTGCGGCGCGCACGATCTGCACGCTCGCCCCAGGTGCGAGTTCCTCTTCCGGCTGCCCATCCACGAAGAGCTGCGTGCCCGAGCTGTCGTTCGGCAGCGAAATGGATATCGTTTCGTCAGCGCTCACGATCAGCGGCCGCGAGAACAACGTGTGCGGATTGATGGGCGTGATGCCGACGGCTTGCAGCCGGGGCGACATGATGGGGCCGCCGGCGGACAAGAAATACGCGGTCGAGCCTGTGGGGCTCGCAACGATGATGCCGTCGGCTGGAATCGTGGCGATCGGCTCGCCTGAGATGTTGATGTCGAAGTGCACCACCCCGCCGTGATGCTTGCGGTCGATGTGGACGTCGTTGACCGCGTAGTAATGCCGTGATGATCCGTGCACACGCACATCCAGTGCGAGACGCGGCTCGGTCTGGATGCCTTCGCTCAGCAGACGTGCGATCGTGCTCTCGTAGCTCCCCGGAGCAACCTCGGTGAGAAAACCCACCCGGCCGAAATCGACGCCGATGATGGGGATGCCGAGTGGACCGGCAAGATGCGCGGCTTGCAACAGGGTTCCGTCGCCGCCCAGCGAGACCATGAGATCGGCTGTCTTGGGAAACGTCGTGCTCACCGCACAGCCGTTCAGCACGAGGGCGCCCGCCTGATCCGGACCGACCTGCAGTCCCACGCCTTGCGCGCGCGCCACGGCGGCCAACGCGTGCGCCGCATCGACCGCTGCTTGGCGGCGAACGTCGACGTACAACGCTAAGTTGGCAACGCTGCGGTGCGCCATCAGTCGAGCGATTCGTGAGCTTTCCGCACGACCCCCGCCACGTCGAAATCGGGCCGCGCGAGCGCGCTGCCGCCCACGATGGCTTGCGCTCCGAGCAGAAACTCGATGTTGCCAGCCGGGCCCTTCAAAGGCGAGTAAGTGAGTTTTTCCGGCTGCAGCTGCTCGCCTGCAAATCCCTGGAGCACCGCGTCGATCGCATCACGCTGCACCGCGTGGTCGCGCACCACGCCGCCCTTCCCGACCGCTGCGCGACCGGCTTCGAATTGCGGCTTGATGAGCGCAACCAGCCGTCCCCCGACGCTGAGCGCGGCGCGCAACTGGGCTGAGAGTTTCGCGACGGAGATGAACGAGACATCGACCGTCAGGAACGCGAACGGCGCACCCAGCGCGTGTGGATCGGCGTGCCGAAAGTTCGTCCGCTCGACCACGCGCACGCGCGAATCTTGGCGCAAGCCCCATGCGAGCTGCCCGTAGCCGACGTCGAGCGCGGTCACCGAGGCCGCGCCATGTTGCAACAGACAATCCGTGAATCCGCCGGTCGAAGCGCCGACATCGAGACAGTGCAGATCCGCGGGCGACCAATCGAAATCCGACAACGCACGCTCGAGTTTTTGTCCGCCGCGACTGACGTAGCGCTGCTGCTCTTGCACCTCGATGCAGGCATCTGCAGGTACGGCAAGTCCGGCCTTTCGCTGCACGGCGCCGTCGAGCTTCACCTCTCCGGCAAGGATCAGCGCTTGGGCGCGCTCGCGCGAAACCTGGAGGTGCTGGGCGACCGCCAGATCAAACCGGCGCCGCCCTGTGTGGGCAGCCGGACCTGGCTTGGGCGGACGGCGGTCAGCGATCGTCTTCTACGTCGCGGTCGTCGAACTCGTCGCTATTCGTCGCGCGGCTATCTGCGTCGAGGCGCACCTCTGCAAGCGCGGTCTGCACTTGCAGCTCCGCGTCGCTGAGCAAGTCGCGGCAGACCTTGGCCAACTGCGTGCCCTCTTTGAAGAGCGCCAAAGATTCGGCAAGCGGCAAGTTACCGTCGTCCAGCCGCTCCACGATTTGTTCCAAGCGCGTGAGCGCGGCCTCGAAGTCGGGCCGGCGATCTTCTTCTCGCGAGCTGCCGTCAGCCGGTGCGGTCGTCTTTTTCATTGTTTTCTCGCTTTGCTTCGATGATGGCGCCGATCCAACCGGCACGAAGTTCGACTTCGATGCGATCGCCGGCGCTGGCTCGACGCGCGTCGCTCAGCACGCCGCCTGTGCTATCGTAGACGATCGCATAGCCACGCTCCAGGGTCTGCTGCGGACCGAGGGCGGCCAGACGCGCCGTGAGCACCCCGAGCGTGGCGCCGCGGGTCGAAGCAGCGGCGAGCATGCGATTGCGCAGCTCGCTGCGCGCGGACTCGAAGGCCTGATGCTGCATGCGCATATTCCGGCGCTGCGTCGTGCCCAGCCGCGCGGCAGCGGCCTCGATGCGCTGTCGCCAGCCGCGCGCACGCCGCCGCGGATCGCCGCCTGCCAATCTCGTGCGCAGATCATCCAGCCGTTGGACGCGCTCGGTGATCGAGCGCGCGGCGCTGCGCGTCAGCATGCGCTGCGCTCCCGACCAGGCCGCGCGGCCGGATCGCACCACGCGCACGAGCGCGCGCTGGAGACGCCCTTCACTTTGCGCGATCCGTTCGAGCAGCGCCTCTCGTTCACGCGCGACGAACTCCGCGGCGGCGGTCGGCGTCGCCGCGCGCGTGTCGGCCACGAAGTCTGCGATGCTGAAATCGGTCTCGTGCCCGATCGCGGTGATCACCGGTCGTCCGCAGGCGACGATTGCGCGCGCGACGATCTCCGTGTTGAACGCCCACAGATCTTCGAGCGAACCGCCACCGCGTGCCACGACGACGACATCGACCTTCGCCTTGCCCGCCAGCCGGATCGCTCGCGCCAGCGCAGGAGCCGCAGCCGCGCCTTGCACGGGGGCGTGCACCAGCGTGACGCGCACGTGCGCTCCCCGGCGCCGGCACGTGCTGAGGAAATCTTGCAGCGCCGCGCCGCGCTCGCTTGTGACGATCGCCACGTCGCGGATGAACGCAGGGATCGCCCGCTTGCGTGATTGTTCGAACAGCCCTTCACGGCGCAAGCGTTCCTTGAGCGCCTCGAACTCCAGGTGCAGCGCGCCCTGGCCCACCGGCATGACATCGTCGACGACAAGCTGATATCGGCTCGTGCGTTCGTAGATATCCACTCTTCCGGTGACTTCCACCGCGACACCGTCCGCGAGCGGCCAGCGCACGTGCAGTCGTTCTGCCGTGCTGCGGAAGCACACGCAGTCGACCAGCCCTTGATTATCCTTGAGCGAGAAATAAGCGTGGCCGTCGGACATCCGGCACTTGGACACTTCTCCCAGCACGCGCAGCGGCGAAGGGAAACGCTGGTAGAGCGCCTGGCGCAGACGACGACACAGCTCGCCGACTGAGATCGCTTGATCTTCGAACAGGCTGCGCATCATGGCGAGCTGACCGGTGAAGGAGTGTCTTGCGGCGCGGGCGCAAGCGGGACGGCCGTCGCCGGTTCTGCGGACGCGGCCGGAGCGGGCGTGGCGATCGCGGCTTGCGGTGATGCTGATGCCTGCGCCGGGCTGAGCGGCCCGAACGGCTGCGCGACGGCGCCTTTACCGTTGACCCGTTCGCCTGCGACTTCTCGCGCGGGTTGCGATCGGCGCGGCGAGCAATACGCGAGCGGCGCAGTGCCGTTCAAGAAAAACTCGCTGGCACCGCCGTACCCGGGAGGCGCGCGCCGGTCGCCGCAGATGCGCACCTTCGCGACGTCCGACGGCAGCGGTCCGAACTCTTGTGCGGCCGTCCCCTTGAGCGCTGCCTTCATGAAATGCGACCAGATGCGGGCGGGCACATTACCGCCGTAACTTTCATACATCGGCTTGTAGTCGTCGTTACCGACCCACACGGCCGCGGTCAGCTGCGGCACGAAGCCCACAAACCACGCGTCGCGGAAATCTGAGGTCGTGCCGGTCTTGCCCGCCGCGGGGCGCCCGATGATCGCATTGGGATAACCTGTGCCTTCTTTGATCACGCCTTCCATGAGCGTCGTCATGATGTACGAAGTGCCGGGCGCAAGCGCCGCTTTGCGCTGCGGAAAACGGTTGTCGAGCACCGCAAGCCCGTATTGGTCCTGCACGTAACGGATCGCTGTGGGCGGCGTGAAGATCCCGTGATTGGCGACGGTGGAGTAACCGGACGCCATGTCAAGCGGTGACACCACCGCAGTGCCGAGCGCAAGCGAAAGATCCGCCTCGAGATCCTCCGTGATGCCCATGCGATGTGCGTAGTCCACGACGTTGGCGATGCCGATGTCGTTCGCCAGGCGCACCGCGACGATGTTGCGCGACAGCTCGAAAGCGCGGCGCAAGCTGATGGCGCCGAGGTAACGGTGATCGTCGTCTTGCGGACGGTAGTCCGAACCGTCACCGGCGGCGTAGTTCACCGGCGCATCCTCGTAGGTCGCCGATACCGGGATGCCCTTGTCCACGGCGGCCGAGTAGACGTATCCTTTGAACGATGATCCCGGCTGCCGGCGCGCCTGCCAAGCGCGGTTGAATTGGCTCTTCGGAGAGAACCCGACGCCGCCGACCATCGCGAGCACCTGGCCGCTGCGCGGATCCTCGGCCACGAGCGCTCCCTGATGCATGCCATAGCCTTCAGCCCGGCCTTGGGCCACCCCATCGGTGAGCGCCCGCTGCGCCAGGTCTTGCAGCCGGGGGTCGAGCGTGGTGTACACGGTGAGGCCGCCGCGATAGACGGCGTCGAAGCCGAACTGCTTCACCAATTCGGCGATGACGTAGGTCGTGAAGTACGGATAGTGGTAGGATTGGATCCCGTTGCTCGGCGCGCCGCTGAAGCGCAGCTTCTCATCCGCCGCTGCCGACGCTTGCGACGCGCTGATGAAATGCGAGGCCAGCATCCGGTCGAGCGCGTGACGCTGCCGCTCGCGCGCGCGTTCCAGGTCGGCATACGGCGAGTATAACGAGGGCGCGGCGATGAGTCCGGCGAGCATCGCGGCTTCGGGCAGCGTGAGACGCGAGACATCCTTGCCGAAATAGGCATGGGCTGCGGCTTGGACGCCGTACGCGCCCGCACCGAAGTAGACGAGGTTGAGGTAACGCTCCAGTATCTCGTCTTTGCTGTAGTAACGCTCGATCTGCATCGCGAGCAGCGCTTCCTGGATCTTGCGGTCGACGGTCAAACGGTTGGTGAGGAACAGGTTGCGGGCCAACTGTTGCGTGATGGTGCTGGCGCCCTGCGTGATCGCCTCGTGGCGATAGTTCGCGAGGGCGGCGCGCATGATGCCGCGCGCGTCCACCCCGCGGTGGTGGTAAAAACGCTCGTCCTCAACAGCCACGACGGCCTCGCGCAGCACGGGCGGTATCTGCGTGATCGGCACGTAGACCTTGTATTTGTCATAGAGCCGCGCGAGTCGCGTGCCATCGCGCGCGATGATCACCGTGGGGGAGGTGGGCTCGATGACGGACAGGCGGCTGATGTCGGGGAGATTCTCGCCGTACGCGCCGACCACGCTCCACAACGCGATGCCCGCTGCGAACACGACGAATGCGAAGGTGAGCAGGAGCAGGCTGATCGCTATGCGCCAGCGGCGCCATGCTCTTTGGCTCACGTGGGCGTTTGGCTGGCGGGCGCTTTGGCGAACGCGTCGAGCACTGCGTTGACGAACTGTCCGCTTTGGGCGGTCGACAGCCGGTGCGCAAGTTCCACAGCATGATTGATGACCGCCAGGGTGTCAGCGTGCCGTCGGTGGCGCAGCTCGAACGCGCTCATCTCCAAGATGAGGCGGTCGACGCCGGACAGCCGCTCCAGGCTCCAGCGACGGAGCAACGGCGCGATCTCGGTCTGCAGCGCCGCGCGCTGCACGAGAGTGCCGCGCACAAGCTCTTCCACCAGCTGCCAGTCGGTGGCACGCGGCGCGTCCTGACGCGTGTCCACGGCGGGGTAAAGCGGTTCGTAAGGGTCCTCACGCAGCGCCTCATCACCGCGGTTGAAAACGCCCACGTTGTCATGTGCTTGGCGCAGCGCATCCTCGAGCGGCGTCTTGCCGATGTCCACCGCATACAGGATCTCCAGCGCGAGGCGGTGTTCGCGGCGCTCAGCCGCCATGCGATGCCCCCACTGGTTGTGCCTGCAAGATCTTCTCGCGCAGCCACGTGACGTAGGTGCGGCCTTCCACAAACGAGTTGTTGGCGAGAATGCGTTCGTGCACCGGCACAGTCGTCGCCACGCCCATGATCTCGGTTTCGGCTAGCGCGCGGCGCATCCGGACGATCGCGTCGTTTCTCGTGTGGTCGTACGCGATGATCTTCGCGAGCAGCGAATCGTAGAACGGTGGCACATCGGCGCCGCTATAGATGTGACTATCAACGCGTATCCCCGGTCCGCCTGGGAACAGCACGGTGCCGAGCTTCCCGGCGGCCGGTCGGAACGCGTTTTCCCAATCCTCGGCGTTGATGCGGCATTCGATCGCATGCCCGTGCGGCTTGACCTCCTCTTGCCGGACGCTCAAACGCTCGCCTGCGGCGATGCGCACCTGCCATTTCACGAGGTCGATCCCGAAGACGGCTTCGGTGACGGGATGCTCGACTTGGATGCGCGTGTTCATCTCCATGAAATAGAATTGACCGTCGCTATTGAGCAGAAATTCGAGCGTGCCCGCATTCGCGTATTCCACCGCACGCGCTGCCCGCACTGCGGTTGCGAGCAGGTCCGCGCGGACGGATGCGTTGAGGTTGGGCGCGGGCGATTCTTCGAGCAGCTTCTGATGCGAAGGCTTTTGGATGGAGCAATCCCGTTCGCCCAGCTGTATGACGTGGCCGAACTCATCGCCGAGCACTTGGACTTCGATGTGGCGCGGGTGCAGGAGCAGTTTTTCGACATAGACGCGTCCATCGCTGAAGGCCGCCTGGGCTTCGCCGCTCGCCGCGGCCAAGCCGGCGCCGAGATCCGCCTCGCGCGCGACGATGCGCATGCCCTTACCGCCGCCGCCTGCGGTCGCCTTAATGAGCACGGGAAAGCCGACTTCACGGCAGAACTTGGATGCTTGCGTCTCGGATTCGACCACGCCGGACCCGGGAACACAGGGCACGTTCGCCTCCGCCATCCGGTCCTTGGCCGATGCCTTGTCGCCCATCAATCCGATGACGTTCGCCGACGGGCCGATGAACTTGAAACCATGCGAGGCGCAGATCTCGGCGAACTGCGCGTTCTCGGAGAGAAAACCGTAGCCCGGATGAATGGCGTCCACGCCCGCGATCTCTGCCGCGCTGATGATGTTGGGGACGTTCAGGTACGAACGCGCGGTTTGCGCCGGCCCGATGCAAAACGCCTCGTCCGCCATGCGCGGATGCAGCGCTTCACGGTCCGCCTCTGAAAAGACCGCTACCGTGCGGCAGCCCAGCTCGCGACACGCGCGTATGATGCGCAGCGCGATCTCGCCTCGGTTGGCGATGAGTACCTTTGCGAACAAATGATCTCTCCGAAAAGTTCTGTGCCGGTGAGCCGGCTACAAGCGGGGAGGCTCCACCGGTTCCGGGAGCAAGCCGTCCGCGGTGACGTCAGCGATCTCCAAGGAAACCGGAGCGCCGCCGCTGTCGACGACGAAAAGCGTTTCGCCGAAATCAACTGGTTGACCGTCCACGACGACCTGTGCGATGAGCATGCATTCCACAGGGCAGCGCACCGCATTGCGCAGACGGAGCGCTTCTATG
>JALYZS010000183.1 GCA_030948745.1 Vulcanimicrobiota bacterium
GTGCACGCTACTTGCTCATCGCCACGGTCGCGTCACCCATGATGGGGCACCTCACCAACGCCGATTATCCGTACGCAGGCATCGCCCACTACGCCGACGTCATGCAACCCATGGAGTACTGGCACTACTTCGATGAAGGTTCGCACCACGAGTACGCGCACGGCGAGGTCGCCGGCGCTGCCGCTGCGAGCGTGCTCCGCACGCGCGAGCTTTCGGGCCGCGACATTCCGGTGAACATCGCCGGACAGAGCGTTGACTTGCAAGGCACGGGTGCGCCCTCGGCACACGAGATCACCTGGTCGCTAGGAGCAGCTAAATCGGTAGGGGCCATCGGCGAGACATTTTTCGATTGGGCTGGCACGCGACCAGAAGGCTGGGCCGCAATCCAGGCCTTTGACTGGTAACCCAAGAATACAAAAGTCGCAATGACTTTCGACACCTCAACCGCTCAACCGATCGAGCGGGTAGATCTGCGCGAACTACCGTCGTGGGATCGGCACGACCGCGTCCTCGTGGCCTTTGACCGCCTCGCTCCTGGCCAAGCAGCGGAATTCATCAACGATTACGAGCCCAAGTCGCTGCGCGGCGAGCTCGAAAACGAGCGCGAGGGCACCTTTATCTGGGACCTGCGCAATGCCGGCGACGGCCGCTGGATCCTGCGCCTGCAGCGCCTGCCCGACCCCTCGATGCAAGGCGATACGCCGCGCATAGCTTTCCTGCGCCAGATCCGGATGTTCCGGAGCGCGCACACCGATCTGCTGCGCGAGATCGACCGCGTCGCCAAAGAGCGCAATTATCACGACCGCATGGTGATCGTGGCCGAAGGGACGAACTGGCCGACGCTCGGCATCGTGCGCCGCGGCGTCGTCGAAGTCACGCGCGCAGCGGACGAAGGCCGCGAGATCGTCCTCTACGATGTCTCACCGTACAGCATGTTCAATGAAGCGTCGGTTTTCGACGAAGGCACGGCCGAGGCGACCGTGATCGCGCGCGGGGAAGTGGAGATCATCGAGCTGCCCGCGCAGTTCGTTCGCGGGCTGTTGCAGCGCAGCCCCGAGATCGCGCTTGGCGCCGCGCGCTTTTTTGCGCAGCGTCAGCGCCGTTTGTCCGGAGCAGCAGGCAACCTGGCGTTCGGGCGCGTGCTCACGAGGATCGCGCGCGTGCTGATGGACTATGCCTCGCCGCAGGCCGGCATGGCGCCCGGCGAAGCCGGCGTCGAGCGCATCACGCAGTCAGACCTGGCGGCGCGCGTCGGCACGGTGCGCGACATGGGCAGTCGAGCCCTGTCGCACCTTGAGGATTTGGGAGCCTTGGAACTACGTCGCGGGCGCGTCATCAAACTCGATCGCGCGAAGCTGGAAGAGATCGCCCGTAACGGCAAATAAGCGGCTGCAGTCACAGTCCCAGGCTGCGCGATGATCCGCATCGGCATGGTCGTTTTCGATGGGTTCACGGTGCTCGACGCGATGGGACCGTACGAGATCCTATCGCGCGTGCCGGGCGCCAAGGTCGATTTGATCGCGCATACCGTGCAACCGGTTATTGCAGAACACGGTTTGCCGTGGCAGCCCACAATCACGTTCAGTGCTTGCCCCGAGCTCGACGTCATCTGCGTTCCCGGCGGGCCAGGGGTGACGGCCACGTTGGGGAACCGCGACTTTTTGAACGCGCTCGCGCTCGTCGCCACTGGGGCCAAGCTCGTGACGTCGGTGTGCAGCGGCTCGTTGCTGCTGGGCGCCGCAGGGCTGTTGCACGGCTACCGCGCCACCACGCACTGGCGCTACCTTGAAACGCTGCGCGCGCTGGGCGCCTTGCCGGTAGCCGAGCGTGTTGTGTGGGATCGCGATCGCGTGACGGCCGCTGGTGTCAGCGCAGGGATCGATTTTGCACTCGCCCTCGCAGCGCGCTTATCGGACGAGTCTACGGCGCGCCAAATCCAGCTCATGATCGAGTACGATCCGCAACCGCCGTTCAATTCAGGCTCGCCTCAGAGCGCCGAAAAATCCGACCTCGACGCGCTGCTGACCGCCACGTCGGCGACGCATGCACAACGCACGAAACTCATCGAGGCCTTAAAACGCGGTTAAAGCCTTCCGCCACAACGATGAGCTCACGACACCTTTGCCACGGAGGCGCGCAACCGGCCGCGTTGCTCTTCGCTGACGTAGTCCTTGATGACGCCGCTCAAGAGGTTAATGGCCTCGATGATCTGCGCCGGCATGAGATTCCCGACCGCGAGCCGGAAGCAGCGATCATGACGGTCGCTCACGGCAAATGCCCGCCCGGGGATGAAACTGATGCCGTGCTGCAGCGCGCGCATGAGCAACGCCTCGCTCGAGCAGCCTGCGGGTAGGGTGACCCACACCGAGCCACCGCCGCGAGGATGCGTCCAGCGTACGCCGCGCGGCATCGAGCTTTCGAGCGCCGCGAGCAGCGCGCTCAGCTGGTCTCCCCACAAGCGGCGCATCTGCGCGTCCTGACGGGCGACGCAGCCGGAATCGAGCAAGCGGCGCAAGATCAGCTGCAAGAACACGTCGGCGCCTCGGTCGACGATATCTTTCGCCTCGACGAGACGTTCGAGCAGGCGGCCGGTCGCGACGGCGATGCCCAGATTCATCAAGAGGCCACGCGAGATAGGCCGCGCATAGATGATGCGGCCGTCTGGATCATCGCACAGCAACGGCAGCTGCGGCCGTCCGCGGAAATGCAGCGGCGCAAAGGCATCGCATTCGAAGATGAGCCAATTGCGCTGCCGCGCGAGCTCGTACAATTCTTGCCGGCGCTGTTCGTGCAGCTCAAGCCCAGTGGGATTTTGCGCGCGCGGGGAGGTGACGACGACGCGCACCGGCTCGCGCACACCTAACGTGGCGAGCACATCGGTGCGCATGCCCTTGTCGTCCATCGGAATGCCGATGAGCCGCAGGCCGCGCAACCGGGCCGCGTCCACGATGCAAAACTGGCTCGGATCTTCGATCGCTATCGCATCGCCCTCATTGCAGAACGCCAGCAGCGTGAGCATGAACGCTTCTTCGTAGCTGTTCGTCACGAGCACGCGATCCGGAGCGACCTCGATGCCTTCGTCGTGCAAGTGCGCCGACATCGCGCTGCGCAACTCGGGCAGCCCTTGGGTGTCAGTGGGACGGCAGTGTGCCACCTCCGCGTCGAGCGTAACGCGCCGCATGATCCGGCGGCTCGGCGGCAGCATGTCGCCGCCGTAGCTCGGCACGCTGAAAAAGCTCCAGGGCACCCGGCTGCACTCGCGCGGCAGGCGGTAGATGTAGCTCAAGTTGACGGTCGCCTTGTCGGGCACGACCGCGCGCTGCCACGCCAAGTGCTCGGCGTCAGGCACGAACGTCTCGGCAGCTCTCAGGGACGCGTGGCCGACAAAGGTGCCGACACCAGGGCGCGCGCTCAATAAGCCGCGCTCACCCAGCACGCGATAGGCGTGCGCTGCGGTGACGATGCTGATGCCAAGACCTTGCGCCAGATCGCGCACTCGCGGCATGGCGGACCCATACGCAAGCCGGCCGGAAGCGATCAGGCTTGCAAGACAATCCGCGACCTGGGAATAGAGCGGCCCTTCGCCGCCTAACCGCGTGGCCTTGATGATCGCCAACGCGCCATCGCCCGATGTTGCAGAATTAAGCATCGCTGTCGCCATAATTTCGCCCGCCTGTGCAGAATTACGTAGGCATAGCCTGCTCCAGGACGCCCCGTATTCGTTGCGCGCGGTCGAATCCTTGTCAGGCGTGGGCGGCGTCTCGCTTCAGCACGCGGCCATCCATGGCAAGACCGGCGAGGATCGCAAGCCGGCCGGCGAGCTCAGCACCGAATCTCACTTGTCTTTTTTGAACAAATCCTCTGGACGCTCGATGCGCGACACTCGTCGCTGCCAGTCCCGCATGCGGCGGCGTTGACGCCAGCGCTCGAAACGCTCGCTCAGGCTTGGACCGCCGCCGCGGAACATGGTGTGGAACGAGAAACGCGACACGGTGAAGCTGTAGGCAAAAAACGCCGTCAGTGCGACGGCGATGAGCTCCTTGACTGCGCCACCATAAAATACAGACCGCCCGAACAGTTCAAATGCGACCGCGAGGACGCCAAGCCAACGCGCTTGCAGCGGAAAGAAATACAGCAAGACGGTCGCATACGGGTTCATCGCGGCAAACGCCACCACCATCGACATGGCGCTGCCGATCATGCCGAAGAAGAGGGCACCGCCGGCGACCGGCGACAGCGCCAGTTCGACCAGCCCGGGCACGATGCCCGACGCGAAGAAGAAGAACAGGAAACGTGCGGATCCCCACGCGCGTTCCAGCGAGCCGCCGAAGAAGTACAGCACCATGCCGTCGCCCAACAGGTACCATAGACTGGTCGCATGCGTGAACGGAAACGTGAATGGCCGCCATATTTCCAGCGAGCGCAGCCATTCGACCGACACCGGCCACAACAGGAGCTGTCCGAGCCTGTTCTGCGCAAAGAAATCGATGATGAAGACGATGCCGCACAGCGCCATGAGCGCGTAGACCGCCGGGGTGTCGGCGTTGCGTGAGGGAGAGGACCAAACCGGTCGCATGCAGGCCGCGTTCGGGGAGGGCGACGCTATCTCATGTACGCAGGCGGCGTCACGACCGAGCCGCGCGGAGCTGAACCGAGGCGAGCACGATGTCAGCGCAGCGGTAGAAATCTTCGACGTCGAGCCACTCGCCCAGCGTGTGGATGTCACGCATGCCGGTGCCCAGATTGACGCTCGCAATGCCGTGACGGTTATGGACATTGGAATCCGAACCGCCGCCGATCGCGACCGTCTGGATAGCGGCGCCCACGCTGTGGCCGGCTGCCAGGACGGATCGGACGATGGGTGCATCCGCAGGGATGTGGAGCGCATGGTAGTCGCGTTCGCAGGTCTCTTCGATCCACGCACGGCGAAGCTGGTCACCGCTTCCGGTGAACGCCTCGGCGGCCGCTGCCTGGAAGCATCCGCGTATCTGGCGCATGATGCTGTCCAGACGGTCGTCGTCGAGCGAGCGTGCCTCGCCGCGCACGACGCAGTAGGCGGGAACGACATTGGTGGCTTGGGGCGATTCAGCGATGACGGCATTGCTCGTGCTCTTGGCGTCGATGCGGCCCAGCGGCATCGCGGCGATGGCTCGCGCGGCGACAAGCACGGCCGAGATGCCCTGTTCCGGTGCTGTTCCGGCGTGCGAAGGCAAGCCGTGCACTGCGAAGCTGAAGCGATCGGCTGAAGGTCCCTGGGTCACGAGCATTTGCGCGTCTGCCGAGTCCAAGACGATCGCCTCGGTCGCCCGCAGTTGCGCGTAGTCGAGATGCTTGGCCCCGAGCAAGCCGATCTCTTCACAGATCGTGAATGCGATCTCCAGCGGTGGATGCGGAACGTGATGCTCGCGCAGGCAGCGTAACACTTCCAGGATGACCGCCAGGCCGCTCTTGTCGTCGCCGCCCAACACGGTCGTGCCATCCGAACGAATCCGGTCGCTTTCGCGGATTGGCGTGACGCCTCGCGCCGGGGGGACGACGTCCATATGCGACGAGAGCATCAAGGGCGGCCCGTCAACGGCCCCAGGCACGGCGGCGATCACGTTCCCTACGTTTGCGCCCACTTTCTCACCGGCGCCGTCGACGTGCACCTCCGCACCCAGCTGCTGGAGGGCATGAACGAGGTAGTCCGCCACCGGTTTCTCTTCACGCGACGGGCTGTCCAGGCGCACCAGATCAAGGAAGGTGTCGACCATGCGATCGTATCGGATCATGCGCGGCTGTTGGCCGAAGCGCCCCATCCCTTCCTGTGCGCCGCTGCACAGCGCGGTGAGATGCATCACATCGGCCGCCGCCAGCGGGTAGATCTTGCGACAAAGCCGATTATCCCTGTGTAGGGTCTCTGCACGGGGCCCGCCTCGTATTTTTTTCAAGGTTAGGAACGTAGCATGATCAACGCGAGAGCCAACGGCAGCATCGACGCCAACGCGACGACCAAGATCAGTATCGACGCGCAGTTCAATCTCTTCCGCACCATCGTCATCACCGCGCTGGGCTTGTTCATCGGCGCCATTCTGGGCGGCGTCGTCGGCCTGTTCGTGTACGCCAACTCGCGCAATCCAAGCGCGCACGACGGCGTGTATGCGCTCATCCAGACCGCCGGCGTGCTCTTGGGCATTGCGCTCGGTTACCTGACCGCCAAGGGCGTGCAAGCCCAGGAGCAGATGATCGACGCGTCGGCCAAAGCTGGCGTCACGTTGCTGAAGAAGTACCGCTCGCGTCCGGGATCACCGGCGCAGGCCAATGTCGGGCAGCGCAACATCGGGCAGAAGACCATCGGCGACGATTATCTGCGCCAGCTGCTGAGCACGATTCCGAAAACGCAGTAGTCCGCAGGCAGCCAGACTTCCGACCAGGCTCACCGCGCCGCGCGCTGAAGTAACAGCGCGATGAAAAAACACGAACGCGGCGAGGTTCTCACGCTCCGTCACACATCGCAAGCACTGCAGGGCAATGCGCTCGGCGACCCTATCGAACGGGATGTGTTGTGCTATGTGCCGGCCGGATATGCGGCCTCGAAAACGACCTATCCCGTGATCTACTTCCTGACCGGCTTCACGGGCAGCGGACGGTCGATGCTGAACTTCGACCCCTTTATGGAGAGCATGGATGCGCGCCTTGACCGGCTGATCGCGGCGGGCGCGATGCCGCCGGCGATCTGCGTACTGCCGGATTGTTTCACAAGCCTGGGCGGGAGCCAGTACATGAATTCGTCTGCGACCGGTAACTACGACGACTACCTCATCCATGAGGTCGTGCCACTCGTCGACGCCAAGCTGCGGACCCAGCCGCGCCGCGAACACCGTGGTGTCACAGGAAAATCGAGCGGCGGCTACGGCGCGATGCGGCTCGCGATGCTGCACCCCGAGGTGTTCGGCGCCTTCGGCTCGCACGCGGGCGACGCGTACTTCGCGTATTGTTATCTGCCGGATTTCCCCAAGTTCGTGAGCGGCATCGAGCGTCACGGCGGTGTCGATTCGTTCTTCCGCTATTTCCAGGGCTTGCCGAAAAAGACGCACGAGGCGATGGCCGTGCTCAACATCCTCGCGATGGCCGCGTGCTATTCGCCCGATCCGTCTCGGCCCATGGGCATCGACCTGCCGGTGACCCTGCCCGGCGGCGAGATCCGCGCGGATGTGTGGAAGCGCTGGGAAGCCAACGACCCGGTGCACATGGCGCGCGAGCACGCCGCGGCCTTGCGCTCGATGCGGCGCATCTTCATCGACGCCGGGCTGCGCGACGAATTCAACCTGCAATTCGGCGCGCGCATCTTCTGTTCGCGCCTCGACGAACTGGGCGTGCGCTACACCCACGAGGAGTTCGATGACACGCACATGAGCATCAACTACCGTTACGACCGCTCGTTCGTGGAGCTCGCAAAGGCGCTCGACTGAAGGATGCGCACTATCCTGCACACCGCGCGGCTGACGCTGCGCGAACTCGAGCTTTCGGATCTCGACTTCATCGCGACGCTGCTCGGCGATCGCGACGTCATGCGCTTTTGGGGCCGCGACTACAACCGCGATGAGTCGCGCGACTGGATTGTGCGGCAGCGCGAGCGGTACGCGAGCGACGGGCAGGGGTATTGGCTTGCATCCGACCGCCTGACGGGCGAGCCACTCGGTCAAGCGGGTGTCGTCATGCAGCCGGTCCATGGCAGCGAAGAACCGGGTCTTGCGTACATCCTCGCTCGAGCGCACTGGCACAAGGGCTTGGCAACCGAAGCTGCGGCCGCGAGCCTGGATTACATCCGTGACGCGCTGCGCAGGCCGCACGCCGTTTGTCTTGTGCGGCCGGAAAATCTAGCGTCGATCGCGGTCGCGCGCAAACTGGGCCTGAGCGAAGAGATGCGCATGGAGTATTACGGCTTCGAGCACATCGTCTTCGGTAAGACCTTCGCGCGCCCGCCGCGGACTGAAGACGCTAGTGCTTGAGCATCTCTCGGGCAGCGTTCCAGCCTGAGGCGCCCATAACGCCGCCGCCCGGATGTGCCGCGGCACCGCACAAGAACAGACCTTTGATCGGCGTGCGGTAGCTCGCGAATCCCGGCACCGGGCGCAACATGAAGAGCTGGTGCAACGCCATCGCGCCTTGGAAGATGTTGCCGCCGGTCAGTTTGAACGTCTCCTCCAAGTCGACCGGGCTGAGCACCTGGCGATCGATCACCGAATCCTTGAAGCCGGGCGCATGCTGCTCGACGATGTCGAAGCAGCGATCGGCGAACGCGTGCTTGCGCTCGTCGGTCCAAGGGCCGTCTTTGAGCTTGTAGGGCGCGTACTGCACGAACATCGACATGAGATGCTTGCCTGGCGGAGCGACGCTGGGATCGAGCGACGACGGCAACGTGCACTCGACGATCGGTTCGCGAGACGGATGGCCGTACTTCGCGTCGTCGTAGCCGCGTTCGATGAAATCCTGATCCGGACACAGATGCACCGTGCCATGATGCTGCGGTCCCGGTTGCGAACCGGGGCAGGCGGTGAAATCGGGCAGACGCTCGAGCGCCACGTTGATCTTGGCCGACGCACTATCGTAGCTGATGCGCTCGATCGCCGCCCGGAAATCATCCGGAAGAAGTCCGGGATCGAGCAGCTGCCTGAAGGTGACGTGGCAATCGGCATTGCTCGCGACCTTGGCCGCTTCGAACTCGTCGCCGTTGGTCATCGTCACGCCCTGGGCGTGGTTGCCGCGCACGTTGATCTTTGCGACCTCAGCATCGGTGCGGATCTCCACGCCGAGCGCCGTCGCCGCCTGTGCCAACGCCTGTGTCAGGCCGCCCATGCCGCCTTTGACATAGCTCCACACGCCTCGTTTGCCGTTGGTCTCGCCCATGACATGGTGGAAGAGCACGTAGGCGGTGCCGGGCATCGAGGGGGATGCGAACGCGCCGATGATGGCGTCCGTCGCAAGCGTCGCCTTGAGCTCTTCGGATTCGAACCAGCGGTCAAGGATGGGTCGCGCGGGACCGGTCAAAACTTCGAGCGCCTCGCCCATGCCGGAGCCGAGTTTTTGCATGGCGCGGCCGAGCGGCGCCATCTTCAGCAGATCGCCCAGCCCGGGCTTGACGACGTTGGGCGGCGTTTGCATGAGCGTCGGCTCGATGACCGAGGCGACACGTTCGAGCATGGCCTCGTACTTCGGATACGCCTGCGCATCGCGCCGGCTGAATTTGGCGATCTCGCGCACGTTCATGTCTTTATCGGGGCCGAGCATGAGGTAACGGCCGTCGAGGAAGGGCGAGAAACTCGACGGGTTGCGCTCGACCAGCGCAAAGCCGTAATCGTGCAGCCGCAGATCGCGGATGATCTCGGGCCGGAACAAGCTATTGACGTACGCGGCGGTCGAGACTTTGAACCCGGGGAAGGTGCGCTCTTCGGTGACGCAGGCGCCGCCCACGATGTAGCGGCGCTCGAGCACGAGCACCTTCCAATTCGCGCGGGCGAGGTAGCAGGCGGTCACCAAACCATTATGACCGCCACCGATGATGATAGCATCGTATCTTGTAGCCATAGCGAAGCTACTTGTTGTCGTTTTGCGGCATTCCCTGGCCGCAGGCACGCGATTCTCGGCGCCGCTGCTGTGTTGCCACTTGGCAGGTGGGCATATCGCCGTCTGCGTGACGTGCGATCAGCGAAGCGAACGCCGCGTCGATACCGGTTGACCCACAAGATATTCGTTCACCGGGGTGCGTTGCACGCCGTTGCCCTCGGTTGACCGCACATGCACGATGATGAGACTGCCGCGAGCGTCGGCAAATTGGATGTATCCACGCGATACGGGGACCAAAGCATTGTGGACGATTCGGAAGAGCACGCCTTGACCCGCGGTTCCAAATTCAAGAAAATCCGCGCCGCCAAAATGATAACAAACAAAGCTCGTCCCACGCAAATTCGAGAGGCCGTGGGTGGCGCGATAGAGCTCGGTCTTGGTCACGTGCGCGATTGTCGGGGCGGTTCCGACCACCGCGTAGGGCGAGTGAGCGTGGCGCGTGTCAACGCAGGTGACCGGGCTCTCGTTTTGGTCGATCAGGCTCGCCGGCTCTTGTCGCATAATGGTGTGCCAGCGCTGCCGTGTGATCGGCATTATCCGACCGGCCGCCACGGCAGCATATGCCTGATAGTTAACGCCAGCGCCCGCTCCATAAGCGAGGGCTGGCAACAAAGCCCCGTCCTGTCTTTGACGAACCATGGTTATGGCCCAGGGCGATGTGCGCCAGGCGAGTGTCG
Organism: Vulcanimicrobiota bacterium; assembly: GCA_030948745.1. Taxonomy (GTDB): domain Bacteria; phylum Vulcanimicrobiota; class Vulcanimicrobiia; order Eremiobacterales; family Eremiobacteraceae; genus JALYZS01. Next base: position 10,284 of record JALYZS010000183.1, read on the forward strand.
CGATTCCTGGACCCAATGAAGCGTTGTCGAGCGCCGGCATCTGTGCCGCGAGGGAGTCAAACCGCTGCCTGATGATGCGGTCCTGCCGTCCCCCGGGAGTGAGCGCCTCTAGCGGTCTTAACGCCGTCTCGTATTGATGCTTGCCGGGGCTGTGTCCGACATTGCTCATCTGGTTATGTGTGTGCACGATGATGAATGCCGCTGCGATCCCGGTTATCATCGCTCCGACGATCAGCCCGCCTGTGTTGGATCGGGGATTCATCTCTCCATACTAACATTGGCGTCGTGCGCAGTGAAGAGGCCCAAGCCGACCATTCTTGCGAGATTTTAACCCGCTCTCATAATCGTCTCAGCCCTGACTCATGCCGGCGCGCTCGCGCAGGCGTATCCTTGCCTTGAGGAGCGCCAAGAGAAAGGGTCACTGTGCTATGCGAACGCGCATTATCGTCGCGCTGCTGTCCGCGCTTATGATCGCTGGCTGCAGCGGCGGCGGTTCAGGTTCTCTCCAGCCGGCTGGCGGCGACGCCGCGAAAACGACAAACCAGGAGGTCGCCCAAGCGGCGACCGAGGCTGCTTTCGCCCCGATAGAATCAGGCGATCTGGAAAACGGGCTGTACAACGGCACCATGGGCGTAGCGCTCGCAACAACGCGCGCGCAATCTTTCGCCTTCCGCTCGACCAGCGGCGCATGTACGAACGGGAAAGAATATATCGTCACCGTCATCAGCCCCACCCAGACGCAGTACGAGACGAAATACTTCTTCGATCCGGCGTGCGAACATCTCGCGCGTGACGTCGTCGCGCTTGTGACCATGAACAGCACCTCCAGCGAAAGCGTTGCGCGGACCGCGACGAACTACAATCTTTCGGGCCTCGTGTTGTCGACCCGGCGCACGAACTTCGCCATCACCGGCGCGCCCGGCGATTTCTCCGCCGTTGTCACGAGCGGCCTGTACATCGGCACCTCGACGAGCGCCGCGGCGCAATACGGGCGTCAGGTCACGGTCGCACCGCAGACCAGCAACGTCTGGACGCTCGCCGCGAACTCCGGACGTGTGGTCAACGTCGGCATCCCCAGCATCAATGAATCATTCGGGCACATGGGCGTGCTGCAAAACGGCACGGTCACGATCGACGCAATCGGCAACGTCGTCTTCGCGGGAACGCATAGCGGCACGTTCTTAAAAGGTCCGTACGGCTCGCTCACGTTGTCAGCAGCCCCTCCGTTCACGGTCAGCGGCGGCTCGACGCTCGGCACGACCACCGTGCAGGGTTCGGTGACGTTTGATGCGGCCGGCCAGCTGACCAACGTGTCGATCAACGGCAGCCTGTGGAACGGCGACACGATCGCGCTCAGCAGCAGCGGGAATCCCGGCGGCATCGCCATCAACGGCACGATCGCGACGCCAAGCGGCGCTACGGTCGCGACGTTCTCGGTCGACCAATACGGCGACGGCGTGATCACCTACGCCAACGGCGCTCAGGCGCTCATCCTGGACTGGCATGTCATCCGATGAGCGGCTAACCAGAGGATCCGCTGCGGTCGTCACACGCGAGGGTCCGTCTGCCAACGGACCCTCGTCCTTTTCGTCTCTAACGAGTGGTGCGGTGGACCATGAGGACCGACGGACCGTCGGGGTGATCGGGCCAGTCGCGTTCCACGATGAAGCCGCATTTTTCGAAAGTGCGCCGCGCGCGCAGATTTCCGGCGGCGGGATCGACCGTGACGGTTTCCCAGTCGCGCTCTTCGTGCAAGTAGCTGGTGAGCGCGAGGATCGCATCGGGTCCGAGGCCTTGGCCCTGAAACTCAGGCGCTATGACGATGTCGATGCCGCCGGCCTCGGGGGGAGTGCGCCACGCTTGTATATAGCCGACGGGCGTGGCGCCGGATTCGATGATGAAGCTGTGCACCCACTCGCGGGCTCCGTCATCCGGCGTGCGCTCGTTCGCGCCGATGTAGTCGCGCTCGAGCTTTTCGCGGGGGATGGCCTTGCCACCCCAGTGGTGCACGAACTTCAGATCCGAGAACCAGCGGGAGAGCAGATCCAGGTCCGCCGCGGACGTCAAGCGCAGCTGGACGTGCCGCCCCGTGATGCGTGGCTTTCCAGCGCCGGTTATTTTGCGCCGACTTCAAAGCGCGGCATATCTTCGACACGAATGGGCGCGGCTTCGGGGCCTCGCTCGTCGAGTCCGATGGAGATGTGCAGACGCATCCTCCCGAGATCGAAGTTGAATGATGTACCGAACAGCTGCACGACTACGCCTCCAGTTTGCGCCACTGCGCAAGCGCGATAGCAATGCCGGCGCTGCCGATCACGGCAAGGCCGACAAGATTGAGTTGCCAAGCTGCAAAGGGATGGTTGATGACGCCGCCCCCGTCGCTCGTCGTAAATGTGCCGTAGACCATGGGGTTAAGGTAATTGAGCGTGTGGAAAATTGCGCCCCAAACGTCAGGCAGACCAAGAGCGCCGAGCCCGAGCAAGATCACGGTGGCCACGGTTGAGTAGCCGACCACGCTCGATCCAGCGCAGCGCAACGAAGCCGTCAACGCTTGCCACAACCCGAAGAAGGCAAAGGGCAGCAAGAGGAAGCGCACGAGATTAGCCCACGCAGCCGGGTCGACTGTCACCGAGCTCAGGGCGCCATGCTGGGCGATGACAGCGATCATTCCCGCCAACCCCAGCACGAAGGCCGCAAAGATGCCTACGAGGTCGACGCCCATGGTGAGCAATGCATAGCGGTTGCGTGAGACTGGCTTGGTCCACGCGATCTCCAGGTGGCCGCTGTTCTCGGCGGACAGGCTCGCGCCGAACCACCCTGCGTACAGCGTTGCGACGATGCCCGCGACGGCGAAGAACAGGGACAACGGGGTGTCGCCGGGGCTGGGTTCATTGCGCAGGATGAGCACGCTGATCTGATGGAGCACAAGCGCAACGCCAGCCATGATTATGAGGACGGTCAATGCGCGGCGGACACGAAGCCACTCTTTGTAATACATGTGTTAGCCTTCCTTATGCTTCGAGCCGGCGCCACTGGAACAACGCCGCGGCGCTACCGGCAACACCAAGGGCGAGCAAGGCGCCGCTCGCGATGAGCGCGACGGCCGTGGCGGGGAGCGCCGGGTTGATGAACCCGACCGAATCGGACCCGACCGAGACCGTTGCATAGGCGACCGGGTTGATCAGGTTGAGCATGCGGACCAGGCCGTGCAACTCCGGCGCAAGCGGCGCGCCGTAGAGCGCGAAGAGAATGAACCCCGCGGGCCAGGCGAAGCCCGCATAGGCGCCGCCATGGCTGCGTACCGAAGCGGTGAGCGCTTGTGCCAGCCCGTACCACGCGAACGGATAGATCAAAAAGCGGAGGAACTGCGCCCACGTACCGGCTGGATAGGCGATATATCTGTCGATGTGCAGCACGTGAGCAGTGCCCAGCGCAAGACCCGACGCGATGAGGAAGACCGCGAAGACGGCGATGAGGTCAATGGCCATCGTCGTGAGCGCATAGCGCGTGCGCGATGCGGGCATCGTCCAGGCGATCTCTAAGTGCCCGTCGTTTTCCTGGGAGAGGCCCGTGCCAAAAATCGTGCCAAGTATCGCCGCCGCTATGGATGCGAACGCGAAGATCACCGCCACCGGCACAAGGTCGCCGGGTTTCGCGGCGCCCTCCACGCGTATATGACCGCCGGAGCCGAAGACGCTGAAGAGGATCGCTATACCGATCAAGATGAGCACGCAAATCGTAAAGCCTTTGCGGACCCGCAGCAACTCCTTGTAATACATCACTCGCCCCAAGACTTCGCGGCGTCGAGGTCCCCACCGACGGCGCTCAAGAAGATATCTTCGAGGTTTTGATCCAGAATGCGCAGACTGCGCGGGCGCTTGTCGGCGAACATCTTCATGAGCCGGCCGGTGTCTTCACGGACGAACGCCCTGACGAGCCGGCCGCTGCGCATGACGGTGCGCACGCCGGGGTCGCTCTCGATGCCGTTGAGCGAAGGCGACTCACTGTCAAACGTCGCCTCGATGATCTTCTCATCCGAGCGCAGCTGCTCGACTTCACCCTGCAACACGATCTTGGCGTTGTGCATGATCGCGATGCGTTCAGCTGCGCGTTCGACCTGACCGATCTGATGCGAAGAGAAGATGATCGTCGTGCCAGCTGACGACTCAGCGATCATAAGATCCAGCACATGGCGTTGGTGCACCGGATCGAGACCGCTCGTCGGCTCATCCAGGACCAGTATTTTCGGATGGATGGAGAACGCAAGCACGACAGCGATTGCGGTCTGCTGACCTTTTGAAAGCGCCCTGACCCGCTTGCGCAGATCGAGATGGAAAAGATCGGTGAGCTTGCGCGCCCGCTCGGTGTCGAAATCACGGTACGAGCGGCGATAGAACTCCACATGCTGCTCGCCGCTCATCCAGTCGTAGAGCGCCGAGCGCTCCGGGACGTAAGCGATGTGCTGGAACATCTCGGGTTGCAGCGGCTGACCGCCGAAGCGCACGCTGCCGCCGTTGGCCGTAGCAAGGCCTAGCAGACACTTGAACGTCGTGGTCTTACCGGCACCGTTGGTGCCCAAGAGTCCGAAGATCGTGCCCTGCGGAACATCAAAAGATACGTTATCGACCGCCAGCACCGAGGCGTACCGCTTGCTGAGCGAGCGAACTTCGATAGTGCGGTTGTCAGGCTGCGTCATAGCGCTTGCTCCTCTGTGTCGTCGTTAGGGTACCAGCGCTCGAGCGCTTGGTCGAAAAGTGCGTGCACGGTTTTGCGCGCAAGCCCCATGGATTTGGTCTCGCGCACGGCTGCATCCAGCGAGGAAGCTGCAGCGCCAGCGAGGCCCTGCGCAGCCGTATCGACGGCGTGGTCGCCGCGGACGAACGAACCTCGTCCTTGACTGGTCTCGATGACGCCTTCACGCTCGAGTTCGCGGATAGCGCGTGCGACTGTGTTCGGATTGACGGTCAGTTCCGACGCGAGTTGCTTCACAGTCGGCAGCCGTTCGCCGGGCGCGAGCACACCCAGGGCCACCGCTCTTTTCACCTGCTCCATGAGCTGGAGATAGATCGGGACTCCGGTGTGCGGATCAACCGTGAAGATCGGTCGCATGATACGATTTAGAGCTTCGGGCCCCAGCCGGCGAACAGCGGAGATGGTACGTTGGGCGCGCAGATGAAGGAATGGTCGATTTCCTCGCGCTCGGAACGGGGCATCACGTGGGTGGCGTTGATCATCGTCTTCTTTACCTTTCAGGGTATACTAGCGAGCTATTCAACTAGTACAGTAGTACAATAGTACAATGTCTTATTATTGTCAATGACTTATATCTCCGCCCCTCCGGCGTTACGCACTGAGGGACGCGCCTATCAACACCCTAAGAGAAAGCCGGTACTATGAACACTAAGTGCGAGCACACCAAGGACCTACACCCAGTCAGACCGAGGGCTAACGGTTGCGAGGACTGCCTGAAAACGGGAGGCACCTGGGTGCACTTGCGGATGTGCCTGACGTGTGGTCATGCCGCGTGTTGCGATTCGTCGCCCAACCGCCACGCCACCAAGCACTTCGAAGCGACCCATCATCCGCTGATCCAGTCGCTGCAGCCAGGCGAGTCGTGGCGCTGGTGCTATATCGACGAGGTCATGCTGTAGAGGATTCGGTGCGACGGCCGCGCGTCGATAGACCATGGCGATAGCGATGAAGACGAGTGCTGCTCCGATGAAGGTCGAGGGCGCAAGTATTTCATGCAGCACCACGGATCCTAAGAAGACTGCGAGCACCGGGCTTATGTACGTCACAACGGATAGGCTTGTCACCGAGATCCTGCGCAAGAGGTAGAAGTAGCTGAGGTAAGCGATACCCGAACCGAACACGGTGAGATAGGCGAGTGCGCCGAGCGACGCCTGGCTGAAGTGGAAGCGCGCTGCGTGTTCGGTCAACGCGGCCAGCAATGCGAGGAAGACGCCGCCGCAGCACTGGCCCATGGCGACGATCGCCAGCGGCTGGAACCCCACGCCCGAGCGTTTGGCGAAGACGCTCGCGTTCGATGCGAGCGTGGCTGCGAGCAACACCGCTGCGATCCGCAGGGCCGGCGCGTGCGCCGTGCTGATGACTTCGCCCCAATAGATGATCGCTATACCGCACAGCCCCAAGAACAACCCGGTGACGTTGATGGGCCGCAGCCGCTCAATTCGGAAGATGTAGACTGCAGACAACGCCGTGATCAACGGCGCGGCCGCGAACAACACGGCAGTGAGGCCGCTTGGAACGGCCTGTTCAGCCCAGTACACCAAAGCGAAGTTGAAACCGAACTGACCCACACCTTGGGTGAGGACCAGCAGCCGAAACGCGCTACTCGTGGGAATCGCCACGCGCAAAGCGCGAGCCAGCAAGTACAGGCAGAGGCCGGCGATCAGCATGCGAGAGGCGGCAGCGATGACCGGCGGAACTCCCTGCAGCCCCAAACGGATGGCAAGCCAAGTGCTGCCCCAGATGAAACACATCATCGCATACAGGAGGGCGCTGCGCCAGCGGTCGTTCATGCGCTGAGGTTCAAACGCGCTGCGCGCTTCTCTTCCGCCCCCGCGACGCAGACATCGCGCTCAGCTGTTAGCGCTTCTTCGGTGGGTCGTAGAAGGGGAGTGCGAAGAGCAACTGGGCGCTCGTCACCGCTAGGCCGGTTGGAATGCCGATCGGTTTGAGATGCTCGATCACAAAGCGTGCGTGCGCCGTCGGCGCGAAGGCCGCGTAGAAGTCATAGTCGCGGGAGGCGAACGGATTTGCAAACGCATCGTAACGGACGCCGACATAAGCGTGTGGCGTCGGGCGATATTTCAGGGTCACGAAACCGCCGCTCGAGGCGGCGGCGTGGCCGAAGCCGTCGGCGTTGTCGTCGCGCCCCCACAGCTGCTGGCCGGTAAGTTCGACGCGATCGTGCGTTCAGCTCGCCTGCACGCCCTCGCGCCGATAGCTATCATAATACGTAGAGCCGGTCGAGCGCGATTGAAACGAGCGGCTGCCGCTGAGTCCAAGCGCGCCTGCTTTAAACCCCCAGGGCAGCGAGAAGATCGCCGATCCGAAAACTTCAGGCACCGCAAAGACTTGCGCAAGATCCGATGCTGGCGTCGGCGCGCCATATGCCGCGCCGTGATACTCATCCTCGGCCAGCGCAACCTCTGCGTCGATCCAGCGGTTACGTTGTCCGAAGAGCAGACCCAGCCGTGGCGTGGCGAGATTCGCGGCGCTGTGGCCGACCGTGTACGAGTACGCCGGCTGATTGCTGATCGTGTCCAAGCGCTGCGTCGCGCTCGCGATGAGGGGCAGATTGAAGAGCCCGACGCGCTCGAACGCACCGCTGCGCGGGTTGACATGTTGCGCCCACGCATAGTACAGGCTGCCGGCGGCGCCCTGGCTGCCGAAGATATAGCGGGTGAAATACGAGTAGGATCGATCTGCGCCGAAGTTCGCGGTCGATACCGCGATCGCGAGCGCGTTGTAATGCCGCGTCTGCGACGGCAACAGATCCTTCATGTACGTCTCTTGAAAACGTAGCGCGAGCGGGAAATCGCGATGGCGTGGCGCTCCCGGTATGTTGAAACCAGCCTGACGAAACGCGTTGCCGAAATCGTTGAGCTCCGGCACCGCCGTATGGCAGGCGCTGCAGCTGAACCCATATCGCTCGGCAAAGATGGGCACGGCGGCCGCGGGCGCGACGCTCACGAGGCTGAGCGCGCAGGCGACGAGCAGCATGGACGCCGCGCTCGTGAACGCATGACTGCCCGGCCGGCTACTGGACAATGATGACGCCTCGCATGGTGGGGTAGTGATGGTAGCAGCCGTAGAGGTACGTTCCCGGTGTCGAGGCGACCAAGGTCTGCGAAAAGCCGTTGCCCGCGACGTCGCCCGTGGACCAGGCTGCCGTCGTCAGGTCGTGACCGTTGGGCGAGAGAGCGCTACTTTGGAACATGTTCGAAGCGGGGAAGGCGCCGCTGATCATCGTGGCGGTGTGCGAAAAAGCGTCGTCATTCCGGAATTGGATCGTGGCGCCGGTCGCGACGGTGACTATGGAGGGATTATACGCCTGCACCGTGCCGAAAGGGCTCGCCGATTGTCCGTATTTCACGAGACTCATCGCGATGACGAGCGCGTTGCCGGCGGCATTGTGATCGCTGGGAGCGAGGGCGGCTCCCGGCGTGCAACCCGCAAGCGCGACGACGGCTGCCAGCCACGACGCAGCGCGACGATTCTGACCCATGAAAAAATCTTAGCCAGTAGCGCTGAAAGGCGAATGAAAACGGACGGCGGCGAATAAGAGCGCGGTCATGAAAGGCAGCGCACTGCAGCGCAGCTTCCCATTCACCGCCAACGAAGAGGCTAATCGCCTGATCGCAAGCGACGGCACAGCCTTTCTGATCGCGATGTGTCTGGAGCAGCAGGTCCGCTCCGAGAAGGCGATGATCGGCCCGTACGTCCTGCGCGAGCGGCTCGGCCACCTCGATGCTCGCGCGATCGCCGCGATGACGCCCGCGCGGCTGGATCGGACGTTTCGGCAGGTTCCCGCCCTGCATCGCTTTCCCGGGATGATGGCCAAGCGGGTGCGCGCGCTGTGCGCCATCATCGCGGACGAATACGGCAACGACGGCGCAGCGCTGTGGCGCGGCGTGAGCGAAGCCGCCAAGCTAAACGCACGGCTGCGAAAACTGCCTGGCTTCGGTGACAGCAAAGCGGCGTGCGCGGTGCGGATCCTCGGCAAGTATGGAGGCGCCGCGCTGCACGGCTGGCGGCGATACGCCGCCGATGAGGACTTGCCATGGGAGTTTCGCGCCGGCAAAAGGCTCGGGCCGGGCTGATCCAGCGCCGCGCGGGCCAACTGCGACGCGCGTCATACCTGGTCGGTCCAGCCCACTGGTTGCAAGTGCGAAGTCCCTTTGATTAGTCCACCCGCCGAAATGTTACATTGCCGCACGCACAAGGCTCGATTTCGAACGATAATGCGTACTCGACGCTCTCTTGTCCACACGCCGTGCAGCGGTAAGTGCCGGGACCGGCGAGTTGACCGACCGCGAAAACGTCCTCGTCCATGCTGAAACTTTGGACCATGCCGACACAAAACCAGTTTCGCCTGGTCATACGAACATGCAAGACGCAATCGAAAACCTGCTCGAAAATCTGCTCGCCGGTCCGGTCGAACCGGAGCCTGACGCGTGGAACCGCTTCGGCGAACATGCCGAGACGGGCATACGCTGCCCGCTCTTCAAAACCGACAGCATGTGCCAAGCCTGCTGCGAGCACTTCACCCGCGACCTGTTCGAAGGCGCTCGCATCGAGTCGGCGTTCGATGACGCGTATACGCGCTTCCGCCTGACCGCGCGACGCGAAGTCAGCCGGCCGGTCTTCCGTCACCTCGCCTCGTACGCGTGCAAACGCTGCCCCAACAACCCGCTAAGCCACGTTGCCGCCGGCGAAGCGGAGATAGAAGAAGACTAAGCGGCCGAACCCGGCTGTAAAGCGCGAGAACCCTCGCGCTTTTTTGTTTCCCAGCAAAGGTTGAAGTCGCGCTGGCCGAACGCTGCGGGATGACTGTTCGCCGGCTCCTTTTGGTCTGCGCCGTGCTGATCGCATGGTGCTGCGGCGGCTGCGGCGCGACTGCGCGCGGCAGCGACCCTCACGTGCCGAAAGGCTTCACCCTGAGCGTCGTTTCCGACAGAGTTCCCGGAGCGAGATTCTTGGCCGTCGCGCCCAACGGCGACGTGCTCGTCGCGCAGACCGGCGCCGGAAGGGTCGTCGCGATCGATCCGAAGTTGGCGCCGAGCCAAACGCCCCGAGTGGTCATCACCGGTCTCTCACTCCCCCACGGGCTTCGCTTTCGCGGGGCCGATCTGTACGTCGCGACCTGGAGCGGTGTGCTCAAAGGTCGCTACTCAGCGCAAGCACCGTTGCAGGCGACGGTGTTGTTCTCGGACATGCCCGAGGCCGGAGACCACAACCATCGCGCGCTGGCACTGGGCCAGGATGGCAGCATCTTCGTTTCGTCGGGCTCAGACTGCAACGTCTGCGTCGAGATGAACGCGCGCCTGGGGACCGTCCTGCGTTACGACGGCAATGGCCGCAACGGTGCTGTCTATGCGATGGGTCTGCGCAATGCGTCAGGCCTGGACTTCGACGACCACGGCGTGCTTTGGGCTGTGGTGAACCAGCGAGATAACATCGGACCGACGCAAGCGGTCACGGACGAGCGGCCGCCTGACGAACTCGTGCGCATTGAGCGCGGCACGGACTACGGATTCCCGTACTGTTACCCGCTGCACCATGCGATGTTGCCAAACCCTGAGTTTCCCGACACGCATCGCTGCGCGGCGGCGCACCCAGCCGATTTCGAGTTTCAGGCCCACTCGGCGCCGCTGGATCTGCTGTTCTATCGAGGTCACAACTTCCCGGCACACTATCAGGGCGCGGCGCTTGTGGCCTTCCACGGCTCGTGGAATCGCAGCACGCCGACCGGGGCAAAAGTGGTGGCGGTGTTCTTCAAATCCGGGCATCCGGTGAGAGTCGAGGATTTCGCGACCGGTTGGCTGCAGCCTGATGGTTCGTACACCGGACGGCCGGTCGGCCTCGCCCTCGCCCGCGACGGCTCCGTGTACGTGAGCGACGACTCGGGACTGATCTATCGCATCCGCTACAACGCAGGGGGCGCTCTTTAGCCTGTTCGCCGCAGTTTTGACGACGCGCGTCGTGCGCGCGATTGCCTACGGGCTGTTCTCCGTCGCGTTCGCCCTCTTCCTAAGCGCCCGGGGTCTGCCAGCGACGCTCATCGGCGTCGTCTTGACGGTTGCGCTACTGTCCGGCGCGGGGCTTGCTTGGGCCACGGGATGGCTCGTGCGCCGATACGGCCAGCGCGGTACGCTCGTAGGCGCTGCGGCGCTGATGGCCGTTGCGGCGCTCGTCTTGGGCGCTGCGCACGGCTTGACGATCATATTGCTCGCAGCGTTGCTGGGCACATTGAGCGCCGGCGGGCAAGAGGTCGGACCTTTCGGGCCCGTGGAGCAGCAGATCATCGCAGAATCCGGCGACGCACACGGCGCAGCTCGACGGTTTGCGATCTACAATCTGGCGGGCTCGTTCGCTGCGGCGGTGGGTGCGCTGGTAGCGGGCGTCATCACCTTGGCTGCCGCACCCTGGGTGTATGCAGCGTGCGGTGCCGTGCTGCTGGTCGTCTATGCGCTCGTGATCCCCAACGCGGCCGTCGCTCGATCGTCCAAAACCGGTCCCGCGTCGCCGGCACCAGCGGCGCCGCAAGCACCGCCCAAGACCTCAAGCGG
>JALYZS010000186.1 GCA_030948745.1 Vulcanimicrobiota bacterium
ATCTTATGGCAACTCCTGCCTCTGTCATTTCCATGAAGCAGCTTTTGGAAGCGGGCGTGCACTTCGGTCACCAGACCCGCCGCTGGAACCCCAAGATGGCGCGCTTCATCTTCCAAGAACGCAACGGCATCTACATCATCGATCTGCAGAAGACGGTGGTGAAGCTGCGCGAGGTGTACGAAGCCGTGCGCGACATGTCGCGCCGTGGTAAGACCTTTTTGTTCGTCGGCACGAAGAAGCAGGCGCAAGACGTGATCAAGGAAGAGGCCGAGCGCTGCGGGATGTTCTTCATCAACCAGCGCTGGCTAGGCGGCACGCTCACCAATTTCCAGACGATGCAGAAGCGTATCTCGCGTCTGCGCGAACTCGAGCGTCAGCGTGACACCGGCATGTTCGAAGTGCTGACGAAAAAAGAGGTCAGCAAACTGGAAGACGAGTTGAACCGTCTGGAACGGTTCTTGGGCGGCATCAAGGATATGCCCCGTTTGCCGGACGCGATCTTCATCGTCGATCCGCGTAAAGAACGCATCGCGGTGCTCGAGGCGCGTAAGCTGAAGATCCCCATCATCGCGGTCATCGACACCAACTGCGACCCCGACGAGATCGACTGGGCGATCCCGGGTAACGACGACGCGATCCGCGCGGTGAAGCTCATGACCGGCAAGATCGCCGACGCGATCATCGAGGGACGCACCGAATCGGAATCCGCGCAAGCCGAAGAACAGAAAACAGAGACGCCGGCTGCGCTGAGCGAAGAAGCGATCACCGCAGTCAGCTGACTCCGGTCCACGCGCGAACGAGCAGCCGCAGGTGTGGCTTGCAGGCGCGCGGTCGCGCATCACGGCACGCGCCGAGGCCGTCGAGCGTGCGAGGGCAGGGAAGAACACCGAAGCAAGGAAACGGGACACATCGAATGGTGAAAGAGCACATGCCGACCGCGGCCGATGTCAAGGCGCTGCGGGAGGCGACCAATGCCGGCGTCATGGACTGCCGGCGAGCGCTTGCTGAGAGCGGGGGCGACCTCGAGGGCGCGAAAAAGCTGTTAGGCGAACGCGGTCAGCAGATCGCGGCCAAAAAGGCGCACGACGAGGTGCATGAGGGCTTCATCGGCCACTACATCCATCAGGGCGGAAAGATGGGCGTGCTCGTCGAGCTTGCCTGCAAGACCGATTTCGTCGCCAAAAACGAGCGCTTTCAGCGCCTGGCGCACGACCTGGCATTGCACATCTGCGCGTCTCGGCCGCAGTACGTGAGCAAAGACGACATCCCTGACGAGGTGCGCCGCACGCGCGAGGCCGAGCATAACGGCAAGATCGACAAGTTCTACGAAGAGGCGGTGCTGCTCGACCAGCCCTACGTGCGTGACGAGACGAAGACCGTGAAGGACCTCATCGACGCAGCGGTCGGCGTGCTCGGCGAGAACATCAAAGTGCGTCGCTTCGCCCGCTTCGACATCAGCGAAGAGTGACATGAGCAGCAACGGCGCCGGCGCCAACCCCGTCTACCGTCGCGTGCTGTTGAAGATAAGCGGCGAAGCGTTCGCCGCGCAGAGCGACGGCTCGATCGACAGCGACACCGTCTACCTCATCGCCCATCAGATCAAAGAAGTCGCGCAAGCCGGCGTGCAGATGGCCTGCGTCATCGGCGGCGGCAACATCTGGCGCGGCAAGGCGGCTGCGCATGCGAGCATGGATCGCTCGACCGCCGACTACATGGGCATGCTCGCGACGGTCATCAACGCGCTCGCGTTGCAGGATGCGCTCGAGGACATCGGGGTCGTGACGCGCGTGCAAACCGCGATCTCGATGCACCAGGTCGCCGAGCCGTACATCCGCCGTCGTGCCATCCGGCATCTGGAGAAAGGCCGGGTCGTCATCTTCGCGGCTGGCACCGGTAACCCGTACTTCACGACCGACACGACCGCCGCGTTACGCGCGCTCGAGATCGGCGCCGAAGCGATCCTGAAGGCGACGCAGGTCGACGGCGTCTACAACGCCGATCCAAAAAAGGATCCGGCAGCGGTCCGCTTCGAGACGCTCGACTACCTCGAGGTGTTGCAGCTCGGCTTGGAAGTGCTCGACAACACCGCCCTGACGCTGTGCATGGACAACGGGCTGCCCATCGTCGTGTTCGAGCTGATGCGCCGCGGCAACATCAAGCGCGTCATCTGGGGCGAGCCGATCGGAACGTTCGTGGGGAGGGCCGGTAGCCGTGTTACCCCAGCTGTTTAAAGACACCGAAGAGCGGATGAAAAAAGCGGTCGAAGCGACGCGCGGTGAGTTCGCGTCCATCCGCACCGGGCGTGCGAGCGCCGCCTTGTTGGACCACGTGCTGGTCGAGGCGTACGGCAGCGAGATGCCCTTGCGCCATGTCGCCAACGTCGCCGTGCCCGACGCGCGAACCATCCTCGTGCAGCCGCACGACAAGTCGATCCTCGGCGACATCCGCAAGGCGCTCGAGAAATCCGACCTTGGCATCAGCCCGAATGTCGACGGGAACGCGATCCGGCTGGGGTTGCCACAGCTGAACGAAGAGCGGCGCAAAGAACTCGTCAAGCTCGTGCACAAGCGGGCGGAAGAGGGCCGCGTGGCCATCCGCAATGTGCGTCGCGACGCGCACGAACGGCTCAAGCATTCGCTCAAAGATGCGACCATCACCGAAGACGAGAATCGACGCGCCAACGATCAAGTGCAAAAGACCACCGACAAGTTCATCGCCGAAGTCGATCACCTGACTGCGACGAAGGAGAAGGAGATCATGGAGGTGTGAGCGCGAGCGTGCCGGCACCCCAGCAAGAGCAGGTCGTCCTCGAGCCGTATCTGGTTTCATTATCGCGGCTCGCCGGCCGTGACGTGCGCGTCACCGTCGTGAGCCCGCCCTACCCCTGCGTCGGGGTCGGGGAGCTGCGGGTGATCCGCTCGCGCGAGAGCGACGACGTCGTCACGCTCGATCTTACCTACGAGCGCTACGAGCGCTTACCGTGAACACATTCGTCGTCGCCCCAAAGGCCGGCGCGGCCGCTCGCTTCCGTCAGGAACTCAGCCTCAAGCGCGTGCTCATCGGCGTGCTCATGGCGGTCGTCGGACTCGCCAGCGTCTATAACACGCTCACCTTTGCCCTTGTGGTCTGCATCGTCGCCATGATCGCGGCCGGCGAGTTCGCGAACCTCGCGCGCCGCGCCAACAGCGAGGTGACCCTGCCGATCGCGCTGATCGCCTGCGGCGCATATCCCGCGCTCGCCTACTTCCATCTGCTCGGCGGCTACGAACCGTGGCTGCTCACCGCCATCGTCATCGCGGCATTCGCCGCCTCGCTACCGGCCGAGCTCGACCGTTTCGCGGGGCGCGCCGCCATGACCGTGCTGGCCTGCCTGTACATCGGCAAGATGCTGTCGTATCTGGTCCTGTTGCGCGAAGCGCCCAACGGTGTGACCTACACGCTCTGGCTGGTGATCATCGTGGCCCTCACCGACATCGCCGGTATGATCACGGGGTTGGGCTTCGGCCATCATCAGCTCGCACCCCGATTGTCTCCGGCCAAGACGTGGGAAGGCGCCGTGGGGGCGTTGGCGGTCGCGACCGTGGTCGGTGCCGGCCTGTGGTGGTCGTTGCAGATCCATGGCCCCTGGTGGCTTGCGATCCTGTTCCCGCTGGCGGTGTCCATTGCTGCGGAAGGCGGCGATCTGGTGGAGTCGGCGTTCAAGCGCAATGCCCAGGTCAAAGATTCGGGCCATCTCATCGCCGGTCACGGCGGCGTCCTCGACCGGTTCGATTCCTATATCTTCGCGGGCGTCGTCGGCTACGTCGTGTTGTTGTTCGCCGGCAAACTCTGACCACGTCCATGCGCCGCGTGGCCATCTTGGGCTCGACCGGCTCCGTCGGCCGGCAAACGCTCGAGGTCATCGCATCGCAGCCTGACGCGTTCAGCGTCGTAGCCCTCGCAGCCAATCGCAACGTCGAGCTGCTCGCAGAGCAGGCGAATCGTTTTCGCGTGCCGCTGCTCGCGTTGAGTGACGCAGCCGCGCATGCACGCCTGGAAGCGCAGCTCGCCTATGCCCCGCGACGCACCGTGACGGGTCCGGCTGCCTTGGCGGTCGCGGCACTCGAGGCGGAGGCCGACGTCGTGCTTGCCGCGACGGACGGCATGAGCGGCTTACACGCGGTGGCAGCCTGTCTGCAGCAAGGCGTGCACGTCGCGCTGGCCAACAAAGAACTGCTCGTCGCCGCCGGTGCGTGGCTGCGGACGCTTGCCCGCGGCAGCGCTGCGCCGCTCATCCCGGTCGACTCCGAGCACAGTGCGCTCTTCCAGTGTCTGCTCGGCGAACGGCGCGACGACGTCGCCTGCGTGGTCATCACCGCGAGCGGCGGACCGTTTTGGTCATACAGCGTCGAACAGCTCGCCGCCGCCACGCCGGAGGCGGCTTTGGCCCACCCGATCTGGTCGATGGGCGCCAAAAACTCGATCGACTCTGCGACGCTGATGAACAAGGGGCTCGAGGTCATCGAGGCGTGTCATCTTTTCGAACTCCGGCCGGAGCAGGTCGAGGTCGTCGTGCATCGCCAGTCCATCATGCACGGCTGTGTGATCTTCCGCGACGGCAGCGTCAAGGCGCAGCTCGCCGCGCCGGACATGCGCCTGCCGATCGGGTTCGCACTGTCGTATCCGCGCCGTGCGGACCATGCCATTGCGCTTTCGCAAACGCGCGCGGCGATCGGGCTTGCGGGTCGGGCGGCAACGCTCTCCTTCGAACCGGTTGACGAAGGTCGCTTTCCGTCGCTCGGCTTGGCGTACGGCGCGCTGCGCGCCGGCAAAACGTATCCGGCAGTCCTGTCGGCGGCGAACGAAGAGGCAGGACGGGCCTTCCTACGCAGGCAAATCAAGTTCACTGAAATCTGTGCGTTCGTGGAGCAAACCCTCGCGGCGCATACGCCGGCAGCCGATGGTCTAGCAGGGATAGAAGATGCAGACCGCTGGAGCCGGGCGTACACCCGCGAAACGATCAACGCCGCCCGCCGCACGTAAAGGCCCCCATCGATGATGTCCGTCATGATCCTGAGCACGTTCTCGCTGACCAAGCTGCTGCTCAACGTCGAGCACGTGCTCATCTTCTTGGCCTTGCTGAGCGTCCTCATCCTGTTCCACGAATTCGGCCATTTCCTGATGGCCAAGCGCTGCGGCGTGACCGTGACCGATTTCGCCTTGGGCTTCGGCCCATCGCTGCTGGCGGCGCGCCGCGGCGAGACGACCTATCGCATCAACGCGCTACCGCTCGGCGGCTATTGCAAGATGGTGGGGGAGGACAGTGCCGATGACGGCACGCTCGGCCCTGGAAATTTCCAGCGCAAGAGCATCGCCGCGCGCGCCGGCATCATCGTCGCCGGCCCCATCTTCAATCTCATCCTCGCAGTGCTGGTTTTCATGGCGCTCGGACTGACGGCGGGCGTTCCCAACAACGTGACCAACGTGGTGGAGAGCGTACAACCTGGCAGCCCCGCGGAGGCAGCCGGATTGCGTGCGGGCGATCGCATCCGTGCGCTGGACGGCAAAGCGATGCGCTCGGGCACTGAACTTGTCGAGTACATCCACGGGCATGCCGGAAAATTCGTCGCGGTCGACGTCATGCACGACGGCACGGTGCGCCATCTCAGGATCATCGCGCGGCCGCACATGGTCGGCGGGCACGTCGAGGGTCAATTCGGCTTCGTACCGACCGTGGGGTATGCGCGCTTGCCGTTCGTCGCAGCCGTGCAGTACGGTTTTGTCGGCGTCGCTGAGACCATCGGACTGCAATTCGCGGGCGTGACGGGGGCCATCCGGGCGCACGACGCGTCTGTCATCAGCGGCCCTGTGGGCATCGCGCGAGTGGTCATCGGCGTCGAGAGCTACGGCTGGCAGCGCACCATTGGTCTCGCGGCTTCGATCTCCGTCATCCTCGGGGTGTTCAACCTCTTGCCGTTCCCCGCGCTCGATGGCGGCCGGCTCGCGTTCTTGCTGGTGGAAGCCGTGCGCGGACGTCCCGTCGACGCGGAAAAGGAAGGTCTGGTGCATCTCACGGGCTTTGCGCTGCTCATGGTGCTCGTCATCTTCGTCACCTATCACGACATCGTGCAATGGGTGCACGGCCAGGGCGGCCTGTGAGCGTGCAAACCGGTCTACCGCCGGTCCCGGAGTGGTCTGGCGTCCAAGAACGCAGCGCGGCTCCGCCGCTTGCTCCCCGCCGGAAAACGCGCGCCGTGAAGATCGGCGGGCTCACGATCGGCGGCGGCGCCCCCATCTCCGTGCAGTCCATGACGACGACCAAGACCGACGACTGGGCTGCGACGGTCGAGCAGATCCATCAGCTCGCGGCCGCCGGTTGCGAGATCGCGCGGGTTTCGGTGCCCGATTCGAAAGCGGCCATGGCATGCCGTAAGATCAAAGAAGGCTCGCCGCTGCCGCTCGTCGCCGACATCCATTTCGATCACCGTTTCGCGCTGGCCGCGATCGAAGCCGGCTGGGACAAGCTGCGTCTCAATCCGGGGAACATCCGCGACGCGAACAAGGTGCGGGAAGTCGTGCGCGCCGCCCAAGACCGCGGCATGCCGATCCGCATCGGCGTCAACAACGGATCGCTCGCGCCCGACATCGTCGCGCGCTACGGCCGAACCGCACAGGGCATGGTCGAGTCGGCGCTGCGTCACATCCGGATACTCGAGGAGCTCGATTTCCACGACATCGTCGTGTCGCTCAAAGCGCACGACGTGCGCAACACCGTCATGGCCTACCGGCTCATGGCCGGCAGGGTCGACTATCCGTTCCATCTCGGCATCACCGAAGCAGGCACGCTGCGCAGCGGCACGGTGAAGAGCAGCGTCGGCCTGGGCATCTTGTTGGCCGAGGGTCTGGGCGATACGATCCGCGTCTCCCTGACCGCCGATCCGGTCGAAGAAGTGCCGGTGTGCTGGGAGCTGCTCAAGTCGTTGGGGCTGCGCGAACGCGGCGTGGAGATCACATCGTGCCCATCCTGCGGACGAGTCCAGATCGACATCGTGAAGCTCGCCGAAGAGGTCGAGCGCATCACGGCTGAATATCGCGCGCCCGTGAAAGTCGCCGTCATGGGTTGCGCCGTGAACGGCCCGGGCGAGGCGTCGATGGCCGACGTGGGGATCGCCGGCGGCCGCGGCATGGGACTGATCTACCGCGACGGCGTGAAAGTCCGTTCGTTGCCCGAAGCGGAGCTGCTCGCCGGCCTGCGCGAGGAAATCGAAAAAGTCATCCAAGAGCGTTATCCAGAGTATCGCTAGCGTGAGATCAGGGCGCCGGCTGTGGGCGGTGCTGGCGCTCGCCGCGCTGCTGCGCGTCGCGCTCGCCCTGCTGCGCCCGCTGCAGGTCGACGAAGGCTACTCGCTCCAAGTCGCAGGGCTGCCGCTCGCGAACATCTTCCAGATCTTGCGCACGCTTGACGTGCACCCGCCGCTGTTCTTGCTGACGTTGCATGGCTGGCTCGCGCTGCACGGTTCTGTCGTCGTACTGCGGGTCGCTTTTGCCGTGCTCGGCGTCGTGAGCGTGTGGCTGCTCTACGCCATCGTGCGGACGTGGCACGGCGAGCGCGCTGCCCTGGGCGCCGCGCTGTGCGCCGCCCTCATGCCCAGCCTGCTTTTCTACGACGTCATGCTGCGCATGTATGCGCCCTTTGACACGCTGGCGCTGCTGACGTTCTTCGCCTTGAGCAGGTTGTGCGCGCGCGACGACCTCTCGTTGCAGCACCGGCGCGCGTTATGGGTGTTGTGGGCGTTCGCAACAGCGGTGATGTGGTATCTGTTGTACCTCGGTCTGATCGTTTCAGCGGCGCAATTGCTCTTTGTGGCGCTGCTGCGGCGCGACGCTTTGCCACGTGCTGTCGCCGGCCTCGGCGCCTGCACGCTGGCATTTTTTCCGCAAGTCCCAACGTTCCGCTCGCAACTGCCGCACGGCGGTCTCGCGTTTCCGTTCTATGCGCAGCACCAGCTGCAGGCGCTCGGCGAGCTGGCCGGGCAGGCCACGATCGCGGTGCAGACGCACGGCGCCGCGGTATGGCCGGTGTTGGCCGGTGTCCTCGCCTGGTGCTGGCTTGCGCTCGTCTTCGCCATGAGCCTGCGCGAGCGCAGCGCATCGCTTGTCGTATGGCTTGGTGCGCCCGCGATGCTGACGCTGGTCTATGCGGCGATTGCGCACAAATTGTTGTTCGAAGACCGATACTATTTGCTGCTCGCGTACGCCCTGTGCGCGTGGACGGGGCTCGCGTTGGATCGCCTCGCCGTGCGCAGCCGCGAGATCGCCAGGCCTATCGCGCTCGTCGCGGCCGCCGCGCTGGCGCTGTTGGCATGCCTGTACGCGTTCGATCCCGCGTTTTACACCGCTGACTGGCCGGCGGTCGGAGCGCTCATCCAGGCGCGGTCGCAACCGCGCGACCTCATCGTCTTCGAACAGGGTTCGCCCTTTTTCGTGCTCAAACGGGGCAACAGTCTGGGTCGGCATCCGCTGCTCGTCGTGCTGCGCCGCTCGGAACTTGACGACAACATCGCGCTGAGCAGACGCTTCGATCGGGTCTTTCTCGTCTTGTTCCAATACGGTCCGGTGGATCCGGACGGCCGTTTCTTCGCCGCGCTGCGCCTGCACCGTCAGGTCCGTCAAGCCTGGACATTTGCGCGCGCGCTGCCTGCCGAAAACGCGGTCGTGATCTTGTTCCAGCGATAAAGGCGCGGGGTTTTACACAGCCCGGGGCGGAAAACCGCGGCATGGCGAAAAGCGCTCCGAAAAAAGAAGTCGAGCGTATCCCGCGCAAAGCGGACGATCTGTCCGAGTGGTACACGCAAGTGTGTCTCCAGGCACAGCTCTCGGACTATGCGCCGGTACGCGGCTGCATCGTCATGCGGCCCTACGGTTACGCGATCTGGGAACTCATCCAAAAAGAGTTCGACCAACGCTTCAAGGCGACCGGTCACCAGAACGCCTACTTCCCGCTGCTCATCCCCGAAAGTCTGCTGCTGCGCGAAGCGGAGCACGTGGAGGGCTTCGCGCCCGAGGTCGCCTGGGTGACGGAAGGCGGCGGCGAAAAACTCACCGAGCGCCTGGCGATCCGGCCGACGTCAGAGGTCGTCGTGGGCACGATGTACGCGAAGTGGATCCATTCGCATCGCGATCTTCCCGTGTTGATCAACCAATGGGTCAACGTCATGCGCTGGGAGAAGTCGACGCGCCCGTTCTTGCGCACGCTCGAGTTTCTGTGGCAAGAGGGCCACACCGCACACGCATCGCGGGAAGAGGCGGCCGAAGAAGTGCAACGC